>JAYTAJ010001143.1:0-2607 GCA_043737575.1 Myxococcales bacterium
CGCGCCGCCGCCCTGCTCGGTATCAGGATGCCCGGCGCATCGGATGCCGGCCTCGCGATCGTCGCCTGGAACGACGCCCCTGGCCGCACCGCCGACGAAGTGATCGCCGTGCTCGAGCGCGTCGCGGCCGGCGAGGTGACCCCGTGACCGCCCCCGCCGATCTGCGGGCGGCGTGCGAGCGGTGCGACGACCCGGCGTGCGACGTGCCCGCCTCGGCCGCGGCGTACTACTCGCTCGACTTCGCGACGGCGCCGAAGGGCGTCATCGCGGCCGCGCGAGACCGGAACGGTGAGGCCCACGACGAGTGCTACACGCGCAAGGCCAAGGACTGGCGGGCCGAGGCGATGGAGTTGCGGGCCGATCTCGTCGCCCTTCAGCGAGAGGCCGATCGTCTACGACACGGCGAGGCGATCGAGGGTGACTTCGTGTGCCCCGGCGAGTTCTACCGCGCGACCGTCGATCCGCTGATCGAGGCGGTCCGTGAGGCGATGGCCCAACGCGAGGGACGGACCGATGCGGTTCGCGCGCTTCTCGCGCTTCTCGCGGCGACGCGAAAGGAGGCCGACCGTGGCTGACATCGACCTCACCGAGGGGCTTCGCCTCTCCAACGCCGCATCCTCGGGCGACTTCGCCGTCATCGCAACGCCGCACGACGAGTCGGCCGAGTTCGGCGACCACCCGGCCCCGTGCTGCTGGTTCGGCGACGACCGCGAGCCTGGCGCGAGCGTCCGCGACCTCCGCGTGTCGGTCAACGGCGACGACGGATCGTTGCGCACCAGCGAGGGCGCGATCGCGGACGGGCGGTGCGTCGCGTGGCTGCTCACGAACCGCGAGGAGCTGCTGCGGCTGGCGGTGATCGGCGACGAGGTGAACCGGCAGGCCGATCGCGTGATGGCGATGAAGGACCACCCCGACCTGCTGACCCGCGCCCGCGTGGTTGACTTCGTCGTCGGCAAGTGCGGACGGGGCGACGCGCACGGCGAGTATGAGCAGTCGTCGTTGCTGCTCGCTCGCGCCGTGATCAAGGTCGACGAGGTCACGCGCGGCCAGATCGACGGCGAGCGCAGTGTATGGGCGCTCGAGTTGCGACGAGCACTCGGACTGCCAGAGGTCGCATGACGACGGCGATAATCGGGGACTGCGCGAAGTGCGCGCGCCTCGCGTTCCTGATCGTGATGGGCGAGCGTGCCGCGCGCTTGACGCTGAGCCACGCGACGCCGTGCCTCGACGTGGTCAACGTGCGATCCGTGTTGGTCGCCGACGCCCTCGCGCGCGACTACTGCCAGTGCGGCCACGAGATGCCGATGGGGTGCCGCCCATGACCGTCGCCCTGCTCACCGTCGCCGACGTCGCGGTCCGCCTCCGTTGCTCGCGCCGCACCGCGCTCCGTCGCATCAAGGACATGCTTCACGTCGAGAACGGCGGCACCTTTCTCGTACCCGAATCCGCGTTGACGCGCTACCTGGCGCAGAGGACAGTCGACCCATGGGACGCATCTACTGGCGCGAAGGGGTCGCGTGGGCGGATTACTGCGACCCGCACGGCCGGCGCCGCCGCCACAGCCTCCGCACCTCGGACGCGCGGGTCGCGCGAGAGCGCCTCCGCAAGGCCGAGTTGGCTTCGACCGACCCAGCCACGCACCGCGAAGCCCGCTCGCTGAGCGACGCGATCCTCTACATGATCACCGTCGCCGCCAGCAGCAACGCCGAGGGCACGCGCCGCTTCTACCGCGTGAAGTGCTGCCACGCGCTGCGCCTGCTCGGTGACGTCGACGTCGCCGAGATCGCCAAGTCCGACGTGCTCACGTTCGCGAACCAGCGGCTCCATGAGGGCGCGCATCAGGACACCGTGGGCAAGGAGCTGATCGCGCTGCGCCGCGTGCTCCTGGCCGAACACGACCGCGTGCCGTTGCCTACGCCGCCGCGCGACGTGATCCCGAAGTGGAAAATGCTCGGCAAGGCGCGCGATCGATGGCTCGAGCCGGGCGAGTTCCGCCGTGTGATGGCGAAGACGCCGGCCCCGCGCCGGCTGTGGATGATGGTCGCGGTCTACACGGGCGCGTGTCGCGGCGAGCTCGAAGGGCTGCGCTGGGAAGACGTCGACTGGAAGCGCGGCGCGATCCACGTCCGCGGCACGAAGCGCGACACCCGCGATCGCCGCGTGCCGATCCATCCTGCGCTGCGCCCGTGGATCGACGCCGGCAAGGGTCGGCGCGGCGTGATGTTCGCGCGCTGGGGCAACGTCTGCCGCGACCTCGCCGTCTACGCCGAGCACGCGCGCATCCCGGTCTTCACCCCGAACGACCTGCGCCGCACCTTTGGATCGTGGCTCGCCCAGGCCGGCGTGCCGCTCTTCACGATCGCGAAGTTGATGGGGCACAGCTCAACCAAGATGGTCGAGAAGCACTACGGCCACCTCAGCCCGACGACGTTCGGCAACGCGGTGGCGACGATGCCCGACTGTGACGCCGGTGTGCCTCCCGTTGCAGCGCCGATGACGCGCGGTGGTACGTTTGGCGCGGAGCGGATCGCGGACAACCGTGCGAAGTCGAAGGAAAACAGGGTGCCCAAGGACGGAGTTGAACCGCCGACACGCGGATTTTCAGTC
>JAYTAJ010001144.1:0-13673 GCA_043737575.1 Myxococcales bacterium
TGCCACGCGAGACGGAACGCGCTGGATCACGTCGGGTCAGTCAGGGCCGTAGGCTGTTGAGATTCTTGCAAGGGCTCGTCAGCTAACGGGGCCGGCGACATGGCGACAGCCCGCCCTTATAAGGCGGCGAGCGCGACGGAGAGGCGATCGACGGCGATCAGCTCGAGGCCGGGATCGTGCTCGAGGCGGTTGCGGTTCTGGGTCGGTAAGATGCAGCGGGTGAAGCCGAGCTTGCGCGCCTCGGCGAGGCGCAGCTCGGCCATCGGCACCGCGCGGACCTCGCCCGCGAGGCCGACCTCGCCGAACACCACGGTCTCGGCATCGATCGCGCGGCCGCGGTGCGATGACGCCAGCGCGCACGCGATGCCCAGATCGATCGCGGGCTCGGCGAGGCGCAGGCCGCCTGCGATGTTGACGAAGACGTCTTGCCCGAGGATGTCGTAGCCGGCGCGCTGCGCCAGCACCGCGAGCAAGAGCGCGACCCGGTTGGCGTCGACGCCGGCGACGGTGCGGCGGCCGATCCCCGCTGACGCGGGCGCGACCAGGGCCTGGACCTCGACCAGCAGCGGCCGGTGGCCGTCGGCCGACGCGACGACGACCGAGCCGGGCGCGCCGCGCGGACGCTCGGCGAGGAGGAGCGCCGACGGGTTGGGCACCTCGCACAGGCCACCCGCGCGCATCTCGAACACGCCGATCTCCTGCGTCGAGCCGAAGCGGTTCTTGTGGGCGCGGACGATGCGGTACGCGCCCGCGCCGTCGCCCTCGACGTGGAGGACGCAGTCGACCAGGTGCTCGAGCGTCTTCGGTCCCGCGATCGCGCCGTCCTTGGTGACGTGGCCGACCAGGATGACGGGGATCGCGGTGGTCTTGGCGTAGCGGACCAGGCGCGCGGCGCACTCGCGGACCTGGGCGACCGCGCCCGGGATCGAGTCGAGCTCGCTGGTGTAGACGGTCTGGATCGAGTCGACCGCGAGCACGGTCGGCGGCGCCTTGCGGGCGTGGCCGAGGATCAGATCGACGTCGGTCTCGGCGACCAGCCGCAGGTTGGCCGACGCCGCGCCGACGCGCCGCGCTCGCAGCGCGGTCTGCGCCACCGACTCCTCGCCGGTCGCGTACAGCACCACGCCGCGCTGCGCGACGCCGCCGAGCAGCTGCAGCAACAAGGTCGACTTGCCGATGCCGGGCTCGCCGCCGAGCAGGACGACCGCGCCAGGCACCAGGCCGCCGCCGAGCACGCGATCGAGCTCGGCGAGGCCGGTCGAGACCCGATGCCGAGCATCGAGCTCGGCGACGTCGGTGGCGGCGATCGGGGCGGCGCCGTCGGACACCAGCGCTGAGCCGGGCCGCGGTGGCTCGCGACTCTCCAGCTCCTCGATCAGCGTGCCGAACTCGGCGCACGCGGGACAGCGGCCGAGCCACCGCGTCTCGACGTGGCCGCAGCCGCTACACCGATGGACCGTGCGCGGCCCCTTCGCCTTGCCCAGCTTCGTCATCACATCACCTCAGCCACACACTCCCTCGCGGGTCCGACACTCTCGACACGCCCTCGGGGGCGCTCGTGGGGCGCTCGTGGCGCGCTCGCGCCGCGTGACCCCGTCCGACCCAACCCCGATCCCTTCGCGTCACGCACCGCGTTCTGAAAAGAAAACGCTAGAACTGCACTCCCAGGCGGAGCTGGAACGTGTGGGCGTTGCCCGCGGTGCCGGCGTTCTCGTTGTTGGTGCCGTACGGGAACGCGGTGCTGCCGCTCTCGTTGGTGGGGTGGTCCATCGCGCCGAGCGGGAACAGCACGCCGTAGGCGAGGCCCGCGTGGAAGCCGCCCGACGAGTAGTCGAGATCGGCGTCGAACTCGGTGCCCCAGAAGGTCGCGTTGCCCGGCGTCGCCACCGGCTTCAGCGCCGCGCTGGTGACGTTCTGCACGCGGACCGAGATCGCCTTGGTCACCTGGTACGAGACCCGCGGCCGGACGTAGAGCGCGTTCGAGACCCGACCGAGCAGCTCGCGGAACAGGATGAGATCGATCTCGTAGTCGGGATCGAACACGAAGCGGCTGATCGTGCGGTCACCGGTCCCGGGCAGGCGCGGGATGCCGAGGACGTGGGTGCGGCCCTCGACCGCGGCCTCGCCGTCATCACCGGTCGCGAGGCCGACCTCGAGGCCGTAGCCGAGCTTGTCGTCGAAGGCCTTGGTGTTGATGCGGGCGACGCCGCCGAACGAGCGGACGTCGGTCGAGCCCTCGACGTCGTAGTCCTCGAGGTCCGCGATCGAGCCGACCGACGCCGCGGCCTCGGCCTCGAACAAGATCTTCCGCCAGCCGACCTTGAACCAGACGTCGGGCATCCACAGCGATGCGCCGCGGTAGTGGAACTTGTCGGCGGCCAGGTCGGGCGTGACCTCGATGGCGTTGTTGAAGTCGTAGTCCTGGGTGCGGCGGACCAGGCGGCCGCCGAAGTTGTAGGCGAGCTCGCCGCGATCCATTTTCTCCTGGAAGTCGGCGGGCGCGTCCATGCGCGCGATGGCCAGCATCCACTGGCTGGCGTCGTCGACGTCGTCGACGTCCAGGGCCTGTCGGTCGGAGAAGGCCGAATCGTAGAAGGGCCCCGCGCCTTGCCAGTCGAGGGCGGCCAGCGCGCGCAGCGGGGTGCCGGGGATCTCGAGCGCGACGCTGACGCGATCGACGGTGTCGCCGTAGTCGCTGTCGAGATCCATGCCCGTGTTGTTGATGCCGCCGACGTCGGCCTCGGCGCCCGGCATCCACAAGGTCTCCCAGGCGGCGTAGTCGGTGTCGAGGCGGCGGCCGCTGTTGGCGACGATGCCGAGGCCGAAGTGATCGGGCATGCGGCCGAACTTCACCAGCAGGAGCGCGGTCGCGACCTCGGCCCAGGCGCGACGAACGATGATCGACTCCTTCGGCGAGTTGACGCCCGCGCGCGGCGGCGTGGTGCCGCCGCTGAATGGACCGGTCGGCAGCACGTCGACGTTCGGCGTCGAGCCGAGCACGAGGTTGTCGAGCAGATCGACCTGGCTGTGGACCGCGATCGTGTTGGTCAGCTCGATGCGCGGCTCGAGTCGCAGCTTCAGGTTCGACGACTTGATCGTGTCCCCGCAGCTGGTCAGCAAGGTCGTCGCGCGGCAGTGGAGCGGCTGCGGGAACGGCGAGCCGCCCAGGGCGGGATCGTCGCCGAAGCCGAGGTTGAAGTTCTTGAACCAATCACCGCGGGCGCGGAGGAAGCCGTCGAGGCGAAAGACCTCGAACTTCTTGCGCGAGTCGCGGCGCGGCGGCACCGCGGGCGTGGTCGCGAGGAGCCCGGCCGATTTCGGCGCGGTCTCGGCGATGCCGTCGGGCTTGTCTTCTTCTTCACCGCCAGCTCCGGTGGGTGGGCCACCTGCTGGCAGCGGGCTCGGTTGCGCGGCCGCGGAAGACGCGATGAATGCCAGCACCAGTGCGGGGCCAAGCGAGGCGACGAGGCGAGAACTTACGAGCATCGGAGGGCTCCGGACGCGGAATTCATCAAGGAATCAGGGAAGTAAGGTCGCGGAATATAGGCGAGCGCTTCCGGCACCGTCAAATCGTGGGGGCCAGAAGGCGCGCACAAGTGGCATCCGGGATCCGCGCGGAGTAGGTTCCATGCGATGCGATTGGACCAGGCGACCCTCGTGAGTGTTGCCTCGGTTGTTGCGTGGGTTTCGCTACTTGCGTGCCGGCCGACCTTCCAGGCCCCGGATGCGCCCGGCGAGGGCCCGAGCGATACCCCGGTGGCGCGGCGCCTGCACGCCAACCCGGGCGGCCACGGCGCGATGCTCGGCGAGCTGTGCCCCGACGGTGGCGACGGGCGACCGGCCCTGGCGCCGCTGGCGGTGCGGACGGTGTCGTGGTCGACCGATCGCGGCGATCTGGACGCGGCGCTGGCGCGGGGCCAGGCGGCGCAGTTCGCGGTCCTCGCGATCGACGGCCAGCGGATCGGACGGTTCTCGGTGATCGGCGCCGACGACGGGCCGGTCCAGCTCGCGGTCGGATCCTACGTCGGCGGATCGCCGTGCAACCGCGGTGGCGCGGTCGACGGCAAGCTCGACGACACCTGCGTGCAGCTGCGGCGCGGCTGCGGGCTCGGCGTCGCGGCGCTGGTCGCGTCGGGCGGGATGCTCGAGGACGAGGATCCGCCGGTGCTCGACATCGGCGGGGCGTGCCGCGCGGGCGACGATCTGGCGATCGACATCGACCGCGACGGCAGCCCCGAGCGGTTCCCGCTGCGCGGGTTCCTCGACGAGCTGCGCGCGCCCGCCGAGGAGGTCACCGCGGCGGCGGCGGTCGCCGCGACCTGCCGGCCGGTGTTCTCGCTGATCGGCCTGACGATGCCGGTCGACCCGGGCGCCGAGCCGCCCGATCCGCGGGCTCGGGTCGACGTCGACGTGCTCGGCGTGCTCGACGTCGACGGTGACGGTCGGCGCGAGGTCGTGATCGGCCTGCGCTACGCCGAGCGGCGATCGATCGCGGTGTACAGCGCGGTGACGTCGTCGGCGCGGCTCGAGCTGGTCGGCGAGCTCGAGCCGTGGACGCCCTGATCCGCGGCGGGCGGACAGCGCGGGTTGCGGCCACCGAACAGCAGCGCGCCGAGCACCATGCCGACGACGAGCGCGGTCACCGCGAGCAAGAGCGGGAACAGCCACGTCGGCGCGCCCGGCTGCGCGACCGGTGCGGTCAGATCGACCGACGGGGTCGACGCGGCGCGCGGCGCCAGCGGATCGGCGCTGGCGCGGGACCGGGCCAGCCACTGCTCGGCGTCGGCGGCGGCCGGTGACGGCGGCAGCGGTGCCGGGGTCGGCTCGACGGTGTGACGCTCGATGCGGGCGGTGATGCGGGCGTCGCTCGACATCTCGTCGCGGCGACCGGGCACCGCGTCGCGGACCGGCGTCGGATCGATCGGCGTTCGCTCGGGCGGCGTGAGCCCGCTGTCGCGCGCGTTGCCCGGCATCGGCGCGAGTATCGCCGATGCCGACTAGATCTACGAGAGCTGGGCGTGGATCGCCTCGAGGGCGGCGATCACGCGGGCGCCGGTCGGGGTCGGTCGGGCGTGGTCGCGCAGGGTGGCGAGCGCGGCGGCGTTGCCGTCGTGGACGTGGGCGCGGCGCGCGGCGAAGCCGGGATCGCGGGCCAGCGGGTGATCGATCGCGGCGAGGGCGTGGTGGAGCACGGCGATCGGGACGAAGGCGTGGGCGGCGAGCAGGACGCCGAGCAGCGGCCGCGGATCGGGCCGCGCGGGGGAGTCGACGCGCTGGTCGGGCGGGTTGGTCAGGATCGGATCGATCCACGACAACAGGTTGAGCTTGGTGTGCTGGGTCTCGTGGACGATCGCCTCCGCCATCGTCAGCGATCCGGGGTGGAGCGACAGGTACACCAGGCCCGGCGCCTCGCGGTACGAGCACGAGCGGTGCTGATCGGCGTCGAAGCCGACCGGGACGACGCGGCGCAGGGTGACCGCGAGCTCGTCGTGGAGCGCCGGCAGCGCGGCGGCGATCGCGGCGACGGCGTCGGTGATCGATCGGGTCCACGCCGCGATCGGGTGGCCGCCGAGATCGAGGGCGTTGCCGTCCTTGTCGGGGTGGTCCTCGATCGATCGCAGCGGGTTGCGATCGATCAGCGCGAGGTCGAGGGTCGGCGTGATCGCGACCCGGGCCGAGCGCTCGCCGTCGAGGACCGCGACCAGGGTCCGGGCGGCGTCGTCGGCGATCGCGGGCGGACCGTCGAGCGCCAGCGCGCAGGTGACGACGTCGAGGTCGGCGAAGATCGCGGCCAGCTCGGCGCGGGCCGCGGCGTCGCGGGTGGCGCGCTGGTAGAGCGTGGCCTGGCGCGGCGCCAGGGCCTGGGCGATCGCGGGCGACAGCCGCGCGCGATCGCAGGCGACGAAGCGCTTGAAGGCGAGGGTGCGGACGCGATCGAACAGCGTGCGCGCGGTCGGATCGTCGGGGCCGGGCAGGACCAGGAAGCCGATCACGGGTCGGCTCCGTCGCCGCCGAGGTAGACGTGGCGGTGCGCGCCGTCGCTGAGCACGCGGGCGGGGCGGTCGGCGATCAACGCGGCGGCGCGGTCATCGCCGCAGGCGCGGGCCCACGCCGCGCCGAGCCCGAGCTGTGGGAAGCCGCGGACGTCGACGTGGAGCGCGTCGTCGATCAACGCGCCGTCGGCGCCGAGGCGGCGGGCCGCGAGCAGCGGCAGCTCGCCGAGCAGGAGGCCGCGCGCCTCGAGCAGCGCGATCAGCGGGCCGGCGAAGCGCGCGCGCGCGGCGGCGGGGGCGAGGCGGGCGTAGCGCTTGAGCGCGACCCGGCGATCGCCGATCGCGTCGACCGCGATCAGGAGCTCGTCGGCGGCGAGCGGCGCGCAGCCGAGCGCGGCGGCGGCAGCGGCGCGATCGTCGGGCGCGCGAGTCTGGAGGTAGAGCTTGGTGCGGACCAGGTCGCCGCGGGCGGCGAGGCCGATGAACGCGACGCGCGCGTCGATCGCGAGCCAGGCGCGCGCGAGGTCGTGCATCCACGGCGGCGCGGCGATCGCGTCGAGCAGCGCCGCGGCGATCGCGGGGCGATCGCGGCCGGGGCCGGGGACCGACGGGTTGACGATCAGGCGCAGCGCGTCGGCGTCGCCGAGCGCGAGGCTGGGCTCGAGCTCGGAGCGGCGCAGCCGATCGTCGGCGATCAGCGCGGCGGCGGTGGCGAGGAGCGATCGCGCGGCGGCGTGATCGACGCCGGGCCAGCCGGACAGCAGCGCGGCAGGCGTCGCGGCGCGGGCGCGCGGCGGGGGTGGCGGGGCATCGAGCGCGCCGACCAGCGCGCCATCATCGCGGGCCGCGAGGTGCGCGGCGACGGCGGTGAACAGCGGCCGCGCTCGCGCCATCGCGTCGTCGCCGAGCAGCGGATGGGTGAGCACCAGGCTGGCGGTGCGGGCGAAGCCGGGCCGCGCCGGATCGCGCGGCCACAGATCGATCTCGATCGCGTCGTGATCGTCGACGAACCGCAGCCGCACCGCGCCGTCGCCGCGCCGCTGCGCCGCGCCGATGCGATAGCCCGCGACCCGATCGCCCTCGCGGAGTCCGAGGCGCGCGAGCACCGCGTCGTCGACGGTCGCCGCCGGCCCGAGCGGGCGCGCGTCGTCGTCGGTCCACGCGTGGTACGCCGCGACGATCGGTCGATCGTCGGCGGGCGCGCGGTCTGCGAACGGGACCAGCGCGTCCTCCTCCCAGCCGAACCGTCGCACGTAGGCGTCCGCGAGGCCGCTGCAGCCGTCGTCGATCACGGCTGCCGCGCACACGCCCTCGTAGACGCAGCCGTACTGCGGGTAGTCCTTCCAGAACGCGTCGTCGATCACCAGGCGCGGCTGGGCGTCGGAGTGCAGGTGCGCGAAGCGGCCGAGCAGGCAGCGCGGGAAGTACTTCACGACCGCGGGCAGGCCGCGGGCCTCGGCGGTGGCGAGGGCGCGCTGGAGGTGGGGCGCCGCGTCGGTGACGCGGACCAGCTGGCCGCGAGCGTCGGCGGCGTCGACCCGCGGCACGTAGCCCCACAGCTCGGCGCCGCGGGCGCCGTGATCGTGGGCGAGCCCGACGATCGCGGCGAGCTGCGCGACGTTGGCGGCGCAGACGACGGTGTTGGTGACGACGGTGGCGCCGAGCCCGCGCACCGCGTCGAGGCCCGCGACGATCGCGGCGAAGCTGCCCGGCACCTGGGTGATCGCGTCACAGGTCGCGGCGTCGGCGCCGTGCAGCGACACGAACAGCTCGTCGACGCCCGCCGCGATCAGGCGCGCCGCGGTGTCGTCGATGGCGAGGCGGCTGGCGTTGGTCTGGATGCGGACGTGCTGCACCGACGGCACCGCGCGCGCGAGCGCGACGTAGCGCGCGAGGTCCTTGTCGAGCGTGACCTCGCCGCCCGACAGGACGATGCGGGTGACGCCGTCGGTGACGCGGGGATCGGCGAGCAGCCGCGCCGCCTCGTCGAGATCGACGCCGCGGAAGCGTCCGCCGAGGCCGTCCTCGACGTAGCAGAACGTGCACGCGAAGTTGCAGCGGAACGCGAACGACAGCAGCAGCTCGCGGCCCGGGCGCAGCGGGTTCGCGCCAGCGTCGACGCGGCGGAGCCGGATCGGCTCAGCAGGTGCCATATACCGCGCTCTTGTCGATCCGCGGCGGCGCGCCGGCGCCGTCGCCGATCGTGAAGTCGAAGCCGACGTCCCACGACAGGTGCGCGTAGCGACCGCGGCGGGCGTCGAGGTTGGCGCGCAGCGCGGCGGGCCAGCCGGTGCGCGCGAGGAAGAGCGCGAGCTGATCGGTGTCGATGCCCGAGAAGTACAGGCCGTCGGCGGCGCGCTTGTTGGCGACGCACAGGCGGCGGCAGCGGTGGAGGCCGGGCCACAGCACCGCGGCGACGCCCTCGGGCGGCGTGCCGAGATGGACGCTGGCGCGCAGGCGATCGAGGATCGCGCGCGGCTCGCGGCGCGGATCGTGGAACGTGTAGAGGTTCGCCAGCTCGGGGCCGCGGGCGCCGAGGGTGTAGCTGCGGCTCGCGCCCGGATCGGTGGCGCCGTTGACGTAGCAGGTCAGGCGCGCGCCGCGGCCGGTCGCGACCGCGGCGGCGTCGAGCTCGAGGCTCCACATGTGGTGGGCGATCGGCCGATCGGGCGCGGCCGGCGGCACGATCAGATCGTCGACCGCGGCGACCACCGCGGCGATCGTCGCCTCAGCGCGCTCGCGACCGGGATCGTAGACGTACAGCTCCCACGCCAGCGCGCCGCCGACGTGCTTCACCCCCCACACGGTGCGACCGACGCCGAGCTGGGCGCGCACGCGCTCGATCAGCGCGACGCCGCGGGCCTCGACCCCTGCGACCGCGAACGACTCGACCAGCAGGTTGATCGAGCGCAACCCGTCGCGCGGATCGCGGCGCGGCGGATACGGCGCGAGCACGTAGTCGCGCAGGACCTCATCGGCGACCGCGGGCTCCTCGGGGCGGGTCGCGAGCGGGGGCGCGATCGGCGGTGGCGCCGCGGGGACGCGGCCGAGCAGCGCGTCGAGGGCGTCGATGCGCGCGACCGGGAGCCGAGAGCGTGGCGTCGTGCTCACCGCGTCGTCGACGGTACCACGCGGCTCGGCAGCCAGTCGCACAGCGTCGTGCCGGCGTCGAGCGGCGAGACCTCGAGCGGGACGCCGAGGGCGGCGCAGCGGGCGGTGAGCGCGGCGATGCGATCGGACGCGTGGGCGAGGTGGGCCAGGCCGATCGCGTCGATCGCGACCTCGAGGCGGAGCTGATCGGCGCCGAGCGCGCGCGCCAAGGCGGCGTGATCGTCGAGGGTCGCGACGCTCGCGGCGTCGACCGGCGCCCGCAGCTCGAGGGCGATGCCGCGGCGGTGCAGGGCGCGGCAGCCGTCGAGGGCCTGGGCGTGGGCGCCGTCGACCGCGGCGATCGCATCGGCGGCGGCCGCGGTGGTGGCGAACAGCTTGATGCTGGCGGCGGTGAGGCCGGCGCGGTGCGCGGCCTCGGTGAACGGCGCGTAGGCGAAGCGACGGCCGTTGGAGACCAGGCCGACGTCGCGGCCGTCGTCGCCGCGCGCGGCGGCGAGCAGCGCGCCCAGATCGGCGCGCAGGGTCGGTTCGCGACCCGCGATGACGATCGGCCGACCGCTGGCGCGGGCCGCGGCGATCCGCGCCAGCACCGCGGCGGGGTCGTCGGGCTGGTAGCGCTCGCGGTTGGGGCAGCTGGCGCAGCCGTTGTTGCACGCGCCGATCGTGCGCACGACCACGGCGCGATGCTGGCGGCCGCGCGGCGGATCGGCGGGTCCACGCTCGCGCCACGCCAGCTGCGCGGCGAGCGCGTCGAGCCCGTCGAGGATGTTGGCGCACTCGGCGGCGACCTCGGCGGCGGTGCCGCGCCAGGTGCGCGCGTGCTGCGCGATCGCCCGCAGCTGGGCGGCCTCGGTCGCGGTGCCGAGCCGCGCCCGCAGCGCGCCCGCGAGCTGCCACGCCAGCCGGGTGCGCGGATCGAGGAAGCGCCACGGCCGCTCGCGGTGGTAGCCCTTGCGGCGACCGGCGCCGCCGTCGCCGTCGTCCCACGCCTCGATGACCGCGCCGTCGCGGACCGCGGCGTGGTGGATCGGCAGATCCGGATACAGCCGCAGGCGATTGCGGCCCAGCTCGTCGAACAGCTCGGCGAGCCCGTGGCGTCGCACCGCCGCGATCGTCGCCTCGACGTCCTCGGGCGTGGTCCACGGGTTCCACAAGATGAGACTGTGGCCGCGGGCGTCGGCGTAGCGAAAGCCCGACGGATGCGCGGCCGCGAGCCCGCGCATCGCGGCGACCGCGGCGAGCTGATCGTCGACGGTCGTGCCCTTGTTGTAGCGAGCCAGCTCGACGTCGGCGAAGGCCTCGAAGCCGGTGAGGTACAGCTCGATGGTGTGGCCGGTCGCCTCGGCAGCGGCGATCGCGGCGTCGACGCGCTCGCGGTCGCGGACGAAGGTGTCGCTGCGCGCGGCGAACAGCCAGCGAACCGGCGGCACGCCCGCGGCGGCGGCGGCGCGCACCAGCGCCGCGAGGTAGCGGAGCGCGGCCTGATCGTCGAGGACCAGCTCGCGGGTCTCGGGCGCCGCGGTCATGACGTGACGCGCCTGCGCGACCAGCGACGCGATCACCTCGGCGTCGGCGCGGCGCTCGTAGTCGCCGCCCATGCTGCAGAACGCGCAGCCGAGGCGCGCGACCTCGACGTCGTCGGGAAAGCCGAGGTCGCGGTACAGCGGCAGCGCGCGCGGATCGGCGGCGTAGGGACAGCCGGCGTTGCCGAACAGGGTGCGGCGGCGGACCACGGGCGCGTCGCCGAGGGCGATCACGTCGTGGGCCAAGGTCGGCGCGAGGGTGCGGCGGGGGCCGCGCTCGTCGGCGAGCGGCGCGGCGACGGCGGTGGTGGCGGCGGTCGCGGCGACGCCCGGGACCGCGGTCGGATCGCCCTCGCTCGCGAGCTGCGCGACCATCGCCGCGAAGGCGTCGGCGATCTGCCATACCGTCACCGCGCGGCGGGTGCGGCCGCTGCGGGTCGCGCCGCGCACCGCGCCGACGATCAGATCGATCCCGGGCGCGGCCTCGACCGAGTCACCGCGTACCACCAGCGCGCAGCGGCGGTGCGCGGCGCGGCCGACGAACGCCTGGATCGGCGCGAGATCGAAGATCCGCTCGAGGACGATCAGATCGAAGCCGCCGTCGTCGAGCCACTGCTCGAGCCGCCGCGCGATCGTGCGATCGCGGTCGCCGCCGTCGCCGTCGTAGTAGACGCGGACGATGCGGCCGTCGTGGCCCGCGGCGCGGGCGTCGGTGCAGAGCTGGCCGACGAAGGTGTCGGGGAAGAAGCCGTCGGAGCGCTCGCCGTAGGGCAGGACGAACGCGATCCGGTACGGCGCCACGCCGCGAGTATAGGCGCGCGCGGTCAGCCGCGGTGGTCGGCGCTGGCGACCACGTCGGCGGCGTGCAGCGTGCGGCCGATCGCGTCGGGGGCATCGCGCATCAGCCCGGCGAGGTCGGCGTGGTGCGGCACCGCGAAGACGACGGCGTGGTCGATCCGGAAGCCGTCGCGCAGCGAGCCGACGCCGCGCAGCGCCAGACCGCGGCCGCGCTGATCGATCACCTGCAGGCGCGCGGCGAGCGCGGTCCAGCGCGCGGCGAAGCCAGGCGTCCCACGATCGAGGGCGTCGAGCAGCGCGGCGGCGACGGCGATCGTCGGCGCGCAGGTCAGGCCGCACGGGACGTGAGAGATCAGCGCGAGGGGCTGGTTGAGCCACTGGATCAGCGGCGACGCCGGCGGCGCGTCGGGATCGGCGGCGCGCGCGGCGATCAGCGAGCGATCGTCACGGGCGCCCGCGACGAAGCGGTCGACGCAGCAGGGCGGGTAGCCCAGGGCCGCGCCGAGCGTGCGCGCCGCGTCGGCGTCGTCGCTGCGGCGCAGCCGCGCCTCGGCGTCGCGCAGCTCGTCGGTGACGGCGCGCGGATCGAGCGCGCCGAGCAGCACGCGCCGGCCGTCGGGATCGATCGGGCCGACCCGGATCGTCGCGACGCCAGCCGCGGCGAGCCATGCCCGATCGGCGGCCTCGGCGTCGTCATCGAACGCCTCGCGCTTCACCAGGCGGCGCAGCCCGAGGCGCAGGCCCGCGAGCTCGGCGTCGAACGGCCACAGCGAGTCGAGCCGCGGCGCGCCGGTGCGCAGGCGCGACGGCCAGCGCGGCGGCGCGGGAAGGGCGCGCGCGACGATCGCGAGGCGCGCCGACGGAGCGAGGCGCGCGACGATGCGCCCCAGGCGCGCGACAACCGCCGCCGCAGCCGCAGCCGTATCCGTATCCGTATCCGTGACCGTATCCGTGACCGTATCCGTACCCGTGACCGTATCCGTGACCGTACCCGTACCCGTATCCGTATCCGTATCCGTATCCGCGCTCCGTCTCGCAATCGCCACCACCAGCTCTCGCATCGCCCCCGCCTCCAGCGTCCCCGCATGAGACAGCGCGTACCCGCCCACATGCACCAGCGCCCGTCGCTCCTGGCGCAGGTCGCGCTCGAGCCGCAGCGTCACTGCCGCGCCGTCCAGCATCAGCTCGAGGATCATCGGCTCGCGACGGTACCGCGCCGCGCCGCCCCGCGGCATGATCGCGAGCGCCGATGGATCCGCGCACGCGCTTGCTCTCGCTCCTGCCGATCGCCATCGGCGACGAGCTCGCGCCTGACCTCCGCCTCGTCGCCGCCTCGACCGAGCTGGGCCTGCGGCTGACCTTCGCCGCCGACGGCCGCGAGATCCACGTCGAGATCGGCCTCGCCGCCGACGGGGGCAAGCACGCCGCGCGCACGCCGCGCCTCCTCCTCGGCTACCGCTCCAGCGACGCCGCGCCGATCGATCCCGCCGCCGGCCAGGCGCTGTGCGAGCGGGTCGCGCGCGCGATCGCGCCGCGCGAGGACGCGGTGCTCGACGCGGCGCCGACCGTCGACGCGCGCCGCATCCGCGAGGTCGAGGTCGCGACGCTCCTCGAGCCCGCGGGCGTACCGGGCGCGCGCTTCTACACGCTCAGCCCCTACGTCGGCTGCTTGATCGGCTGTCGGTTCTGCTACGCGCAGTCGCGCCTCGCGGGTCTGCGGCGCTTCGCCGGGCTGCCCGACGCGCCGTGGGGCTCGTGGGTCGACGTCCGGACCAACGCGCCCGCGATCCTCGCCGCCGAGCTGGCGCGCCTGCCGCCGCGGCCGATCAAGTTCTGCCCGATCGTCAGCGATCCGTACCACGCGATCGAAGAGCGCCTCGGCCTCACCCGCCGCTGCCTCGAGGTCATCGCCGCCGCCGCGGCGCCGCCGCCGACGCTGCTCCTCACCCGCGCCGCGCTGGTCGCGCGCGACGCCGACGTCCTGGCGTCCCTGCCGCGGGCGTGGGTCGGCATGTCGATCCCGACCGTCGACGACGACGTCCGCGCGCACTTCGAGCCGCGGGCCGCATCGATCGCGGAGCGCCTCGCGACCCTGCGCACGCTGGGCGCGGCCGGCGTCCGCTGCATCGCGGTCGCGCAGCCGATGCTGCCGGGCGATCTCGACGCCCTCGCCGACGCGCTGGCCGCGACCGTCGAGTCGGTCAGCCTCGACATCCTGCGCGGCGAAGAGGGCGCGGCCGGGCTGTTC
>JAYTAJ010001145.1:0-5973 GCA_043737575.1 Myxococcales bacterium
GCTCGTTCGAGCGTCGCTACGGCCGCCCGATCGCCCGCGGCGACGCCGTGCGCCTCGAGGAGCTCCGGCGCCGCACGCGGCCCGTCATCCTTCGCCGCAAAAAGGAAGACGTCGCCAAGGACCTGCCCCCGAAGATCGAGACCATCCTGCGCTGCGAGATGGACGTCGAGCAGCGCTCGCTCTACCTGCGCGTGCTCGCGGAGGTGCGCGCCGACGTGCAGAAGGCGCTGCAAGTCCACACCAGGTCGCGCGCGCGGGCGCCGATCCTCGCTGCCCTCATGCGGCTGCGCCAGGTCTGCTGCGATCCGCGGCTGGTCCGCGTCGACGCCGCGCGCGCGGTCACCGAGTCGGCGAAGTACACCATGCTGCTCGATCTGATCACGCAGCAGCTCGGCGCCGGTCGCCGCATCCTGGTGTTCTCGCAGTTCGCGCGCATGCTCGCGCTCATCAGCGAGGGCCTGCTCGGCCAGGGCGTCGGTCACGTCACGCTGACCGGCGCGACCGCCGATCGCCAGAAGCCGATCGACGCGTTCGAGCGCGGCCGCGCCGACGTGTTCCTGATCAGCCTCAAGGCCGGCGGCGCCGGGCTCAACCTGACGTCGGCCGACACCGTGATCCACTACGACCCGTGGTGGAACCCCGCGGTCCAGGCCCAGGCCACCGACCGCGCCTATCGCATCGGCCAGCTGAAGCCGGTCTTCGCGTTCAGCCTGATCGCCGCGGGCTCGGTCGAGGAGCGCATGCTCGGGCTGCAGCGCAAGAAGCGCCGCCTCGCCGACGCGATCTTCGCTGACGGCGGCGCCGCGGGCGGCGTGCTGTCGGAGCACGACCTCGACGATCTGCTCGCGCCGCTGGCGTGACCGATCACCAGTCGAGGATCGCGACGACCTCGCTGCGGTGACTCGGCAGCTGGGTCACCCGCACCCGCTTGGCGCCGAGCTTGCCGATGCGCTCGAGCAAGCGCGGCAGCGCCGCGAACACGCCATCGTCGTTGAGCTTCAGCGTCAGCACCGCGCCCTTGAGCCCGCCGTGGGCGAGGGCGACGAAGCGCTCGACGTACTTCAGCGCGACCATCGGCGCCAGGTTCACGTCGTTCATCAGCCAGTGGTAATGGCGCGGCAGCGCCTGCCGCGTCACCTCGGCGGCCGGCAGGTGGTGATGCACGAAGCGGTTGCCGTGCGGCCCCGCGAAGCCGAGGACGCGCTCGTGCATCGCGCCCGGATCGATGCCGTGGACCTCGAGGCCGCGCACCAGCATCGCGTAGCTGGCGCCGCCCGGCGACGACCCCAGCTCGACCGCGATCTCGCCCGGCCGCGGCTCGAGGTCGGCCCAGCGCAGCGCCTCCTCGATCTTGCACCACGCCCGCGACGGCGCCTCCGGTGGCGGCGCGACGTGCGGCACGCCGCCCGGCCACGGTCCATGCCGCGCATCGTGATCGTGGACGCCCACCAGCCACGGCTCGTCCGGCTCGCTCGCGTGCGGCACGATCACGTCGATCACCCGATCGCCGACCCGCGCTCGCACGTCCTCGGCGAACCCGCCGAGCGCCCGCAGCTCCGCCGCCACCAGCGCCGCGCGGGTCCCGCGGATCGCCGGGTCCTGCTCGTCGACCGGCACGTCGACGTCGCGCTCGAACACATGCAGCCGCGGCGCGGTCGCGCCCAGCTGCGGCGCGATCACCGTCATCACCTCCGCCGCCGTCTGGGCCCGCCCCAGCGACAACCCCCACGCCCGCGCGAACGAGCTCGGCACCACCGTCGTCGGCGTCGCCGCCTCGGCGCGGAACGTCGTCAGCCCCGGCCGCGCGAACGCGAACTTCATCGCCGGCGCCCGCGCCGCGACCTCGGCCTTCAGCCAGCGCGTCGCCGCGACCTGATGCGTGACCCAGACGAACGCCATCGGCGCACGCTACACCGAGACGCCTACCAGCGCGCGACGCGGGCGCCGAGGGTGACGGTGACGCCGATGCCGTGGTCGAGATCGCCGAGGTCGGCGAGCCAGGCGGCGATGGCGAGATCGAAGCGATCGACGGCGATGCCGCCACCGAGTGAGGAGCCGAAGCGCAGCGTGCTGTCGTGATCGCCGCGGCCGGCGATGGTGACGGTGGTGCGCACGGCGACGATGCCGACCTCGCCGAAGGCGAAGCCGATCGCGGGGCCGGCGCGCGCGACCTCGAGGCGGGCGCCGCCGAGGATGGGGGCCTCGACGACGGTGGTGCGGAGGTCGCCGCGCGTCGCGCCGCGGTGGGCGACGACTCCCACGCGGGCGGTGATGTCGAGGTGATCTGCGACCCGGACCGCGACCTGGGCGGAGCCGCCGAGCCCGGGCCCGGCGATCTCGGCCCAGCCCTCGAGCGGCCAGCTGCCGTCGACGGCGAGGCGCAGCGATCGCACCGGCTCGGCGCCAGCGACGGTGGGGCAGGCGGCGATGACGCACGCTGCGACCAGTGGTGGTCGCACCCTGAGGATGAAACTCCGCCGCGAAGGCGGGCATACCGCAGGGGTCACGCCCGATTGTATCGTCGCTGTCAACCGGCGCGCCCGGTGTAGCATCCTTTCGACACGACCATGCTGCAGGAGCGGAACGTGCCACCCCGGCCGTCCAACGATCAGCTCGCCCTCGACCGCACCCAGACCCTCGCGCCGCGCTGTGACAGCGGGGCGTTGACGGTGTCGGCGCGCGCGACGGTGGAGATCGAGGACCGCGACGAGACCGGCGGCGACGATCGCTACGAGCTGCTCGGCGAGCACGCCCGCGGCGGCCTCGGCCGCGTGGTGCGCGCCCACGATCGTCACCTCGGCCGCACCGTCGCGGTGAAGGAGCTGCTGCGCAAGTCCGACCTCGCCGAGAAGATGTTCGTCCGCGAGGCGATGATCACCGCGCGCCTCGAGCACCCCGGCATCGTGCCGGTCCACGAGGCGGGGCGGTGGCCGAACGGCGATCCGTACTACGTCATGAAGCTGGTGTCGGGGCGGACGCTGAAGGAGGTCATCACCGCGGCGCGCTCGCTGGGCGATCGCCTCGCGCTGTTGCCGCACCTGATCGCGGTCGCCGAGGCGGTCGGCTACGCCCACAGCGAGGGCGTGGTCCATCGCGATCTCAAGCCGGCCAACGTGCTGGTCGGCGAGTTCGGCGAGACCGTGGTGATCGACTGGGGCCTCGCGCGCGATCTGCGCAGCGACGACGGCGTGGTGCCCGACGCGCTCGCGGCGGCGAGCCCGGTGATGGTGTCGCCGGTCGCGCTGCCGACGATCAGCGGCCGCGTGATCGGCACGCCGCAGTACATGGCGCCCGAGCAGGCCCGCGGCGAGACCGTCGGCACCGCGGCCGACGTCTACGCGCTGGGCGCGATGCTGTATGAGCTGTTGTCGGGGCACCCGCCGATCGAGGGCGACACCGTGCAGCACCTGCTCGATCAGGTCCACGCCGGTCCGCCGCGGCCCCTCGCGGCGGCGGCGCCGGGCGTGCCGGCCGACCTCGAGGCGATCGTCGGCAAGGCGATGGCGCGGGTGTCGTCGGAGCGCTACCCGAGCGCGCGCGAGCTGGCCGCCGACCTCAAGCGGTTCCAGACCGGACAGCTGGTGACGGCGCAGCGCTACGGTCGGTGGCGACTGTTGCGGCGCTGGGTGGTCCGCCACCGCGGCTACGTCGGCATGGCGGCGATGGCGATCATCGCGATCGCGGTGGTGTCGGCCGGGATGCTGCGCAGCGTGTTCGACGAGCGGCGGCTCGCGCAGGATCAGCGCCAGCGCGCCGAGACCGATCGCGCGCGCGCGGTCGAGGGCGAGCACAAGCTGATCTTGTCGCAGGCGCGGGCGTCGATCGCGACCGATCCGACGACGGCGCTGGCGTGGATCAAGAAGTACCCGATCACGGTCGCGACCGCGGCGCGCATCCGCGTGCTGATCGACGAGGCCGAGGCTTCGGGCGTCGCGCTGCAGTCGTGGAAGATGGGCGAGAACGCCCGTGGCGTCGCGCTGTCGTTGGACGGCGCCCGGGTCGTGGTCGGCGGCCGCGACGGCTTCGTGTCGGTCTACGACACCGCGACCGGCGCGGTCCGTCGCTTCGGCGATGGCGAGGCGCCGATCTCGGCGCTGGCGCTGGTGCCGCAGCAGCGCGCGCTGTTCATCGCCGACGCCCACGGCCGCCTCGCCAGCCTCGACCACGACACCGGCGCGCGCACCGAGCTGGGCAAGGTCGAGGGCAGCATCACGTCCTTGTTCGCGGTCGCCGATGGGCGGCTGGTGGTGCGCACCAGCCGCGAGGTGTGGCGCCACGAGCCGCGCACCGATCGCCTGGTGAAGCTGTTCGACGGCGCGTCGGCGCCCGAGCGCATGACCGTCGCGTGGGACGAGCGCCGCGCCGAGCTGCGCCTCGCCCACGGCGCCGACGGCAAGGTCCGCATGTGGCGCGGCGAGGCCGGCCCGGTCGCGGTCGCCACCGTCCCTGGTATGCCGCACAAGCTGGCGATCACCGACGACGGCGCCCTCGCGATCGTCGCGACCACCGCCGCGGTCCACCTGCTCGAGGTCGAGACCGGCGTGGTCCACGATCTGTTCGAGCTGCACGCCGAGATCAACAGCATCACGATCGATCCGACCCAGCGCCGCGCCGCGATCGTCACGAAGGGCCCCGACGTCTACCTGATCGATCTCGCGGCCCGCGAGGTCGAGATCAAGCGCGGCCACACCGACGGCGTCTACACCGCGGCGTTCGACGCCCGCGGCGAGCGCCTGGTCACCGCCAGCGACGACGGCACGGTCCGGGTCTGGGACCTCCCGACCGGCGACGTCCGCGAGCTGCGCGGCCACAAGGACGACGTCATCACCGCGTCGATCTCGGCCGACGGCCGCACCGTGCTCAGCACCAGCGTCGACGACACGATGCGGGTGTGGAAGGTCGACGATCGCCGCACCAGCGTCGTCGGGCTGCTCGACGAGGTGCGCCAGCTGGTGCCGCTGGGCGGCGAGCGCGTGCGCGTCCTGTCTCACGGCCGCGGCGTCCAGATCGTCGACGTCGATCTGCAGCACCGCCGCGCGACGGTGCAGCTCTCCGATCCCGACGCGGTGTCGACCAAGAGCTGGATGTCCGAGGACGGCGCCGCGATGATCGTCCACGGGCCCGGCGACCTGGTGCTGTGGCGCGACGGCGAGTCGCGCACGCTGCGATTCTCGCCGCAGCAAGGCCGCTACGCGATCGCGCGCAGCGGCTGCGTCGTCGGCATCGATCTCGAAGGCGCGCTGTGGCGCAACGACGAGCGCGGCACCACCGAGATCGGCCGCGCCGCCACCGACGCGGCGATCGCGATGTCGCCCGACGGCGCGACCGCGCTGATCCAGGATCGGGTCGGCTTCCGGCTGATGGACGTCGAGACCGGCGCCGATCGCGCGACGGTGACGCGCGCCGAGCTCGGCCTCGCCGACACCGCGGGCATGTTCTTCCTCCCGGGCGAGCGCCGCATCGCGATCGGCGGCAACTCCGAGGTCGACGACACCGGCGTGCGGCTGTGGGATCCGACGACCCGCGAGACGCTGACCCTCGCGCAGTCGCTGCAGACGCACCGCGGCATGAAGGTGTCGCCCGACGGCCGCTGGCTCGCCGGCGGCGTCGAGGGTCGCGCGGTCCGGATCTGGGACCTGCGCACCGGCGCGGTGCGATGGACGCTGCACGGTCACCGCGACGGCGTCTTCGACATCGCGTTCTCGCCCGACGGCCGGCGCCTCGCGACCGCCAGCTACGATCGCAGCGTGCGCATCTGGGACCTGGCGACCTCGGAGAGCCGCGTGCTGTCGGGTCACGTCGGGCCAGTGTGGGGCGTGACCTGGCTCGACGCCGATCGCGTGGTCTCGGCCAGCGCCGACGGCACGGTGCGCATGTGGCCCGTGCCGTTCCTGCCGACCCCGGACGCGGGCGAGCTGCGCCGCCGCCTCGACGCGCTCACCGCGGTCGTGATCGACGGCGATCAACGCGCGC
>JAYTAJ010001146.1:0-2601 GCA_043737575.1 Myxococcales bacterium
AGCTCGCGATCGTTCTCGCCCGCGAGCGCGACCGCGTTGAGCTTGACCTCGAGGCCCGCGGCGCGCGCGGCGTCGATGCCGGCGATGACGCGGGTGACGTCGCCCTTGCTGGTGAGCCGCGCGAAGCGGTCCGGATCGAGGGTGTCGAGCGACACGTTGACGCCGCCCAGCCCGGCCGCGGCCAGCGGCCCGGCCAGCTCGGGCAGGCGGTGGCCGTTGGTGGTCATCACCAGCTTGCCAACGCGGGCGCGCAGCCGCGCCACCAGCTCGACGATCCCGACCCGCACCGTCGGCTCGCCGCCGGTGAGCCGGATCCGTTCGACGCCGAGGCCGACGAAGACCGCGACGATGCGCTCGATCTCCTCGAAGCTGAGGATGTCGGCGCGGGCCTGGTGCTCGATGCCGCCTTCGGGCACGCAGTAGGTGCAGGCGAAGTTGCAGCGGTCGGTCACCGAGATCCGCAGGTAGCGGACCGCCCGCGCGAAACCATCGACGAGATCTCCCTGCGGTGTAAGGAACCCACCCGGCACGGCGTTCGCGGGCGTGCTCCCAGGCCCGATCACGGGTAGCTTCAACCGCCCACGCGACGCGCGGTCGGTCTCGGATGGAGCCGCTCCCATGGCGAGGACTCTGTAGGCCCGACACCAAGGCGTCAAGGCGCGTTGTCTCATCGGTGTCACAAGCGATTCGTCTTGACTTTATCGTCGAAAAACCGCACACACGGCCCCGAAAACCACTGGAGTTCCGCTACATGCAAGAGATTCACTCCCCGGGTGGCCCGGGCGGCTCGAACCGCCGTCCCTCGACCACTCCGCCGCCGCCCCGCGCTCAGCGCAACACCGGTCTCGTTCCGACCGGCCCGGGTAGCGTGCTCGACGGACTCTGGGTCCTCCTCATCGCGAACGAGGGCCAGCTTCCGACCGCCGATGCCGACGGCCGCGTGCCGATGATGGCGAAGTCGGGCGAGACCACGACCTACCTCCTTGGCTTCAAGACCGTCGTCAAGGCGCGGCAGTTCCTCGCCAGCCAGAGCATCGAGGGCGCCGAGCCCCGCATGGTCGTGCGCGGCAACCGCGACGACCTGCTGCGCATCGCGCAGGCCGCGGGCGCGTCGGGCGTGCTCGTCGACTACGATCCGGTCACGCAGGCCTACGGTTCCGTTAGCGGCCTCTAGGGTTGATGATGCGCTTATCGAAGCGCATCGTTAACTACTGAGAAACACTCCAGTATTTTGCCCACGAGGCGTGGGCGCCCGAGGATGCCGCCATGGCATCTCGTCGGCGCATCCGCCTCGTCCGTCCTTTGATCGTCGCGCCCAAGGTGGCGCGGGCTCCGCGCGCCACGCCGCGCGTGCTGGTCGCCCCCGCGGTCACGACCCCGATCATCAAGTGGGTCGGCGGCAAGACGCGCCTCATGCCCGAGATCATCAGCCGCCTGCCGCGCGAGCACGGCCGCTACTTCGAGCCGTTCGCGGGCGGCGCCGCGGTGTTCTTCCATCTCGGACCCCAGGCCGCGGTGCTGTCCGATCGCAACGCCGATCTGATCGCGATGTACCGCGCGGTCGCCGCCGATCCCGACGGCGTCATCCGCCGCCTCGAGCTGCACAAGCGCGCCCACGACGAGGCCCACTACTACGACACCCGATCGCGCTGGAACGATCGCTCGGTGTCGTGGTCGACCCTCGATCGCGCCGCGACGTTCATCTACCTCAACCGCACCTGCTTCAACGGCCTGTGGCGGGTCAACCGCAGCGGCGGCTTCAACGTGCCGATGGGTCGCTACAAGAACCCGATGATCTGCGATCCCGAGACCCTGCGCGCCGCGGGCGAGCTGCTGCGCCGCTCGACGATCCTGTGCGGCGACTACGCCGCCGCCGTCGCCGACGCCGGTCCCGGCGATCTCGTCTACTTCGACCCGCCCTACGATCCGGTGACGCCGACCGCGAACTTCACGTCGTACACCGGCGACGGCTTCGGCCCCGACGATCAGCGCGCCCTCGCCGACCTGGTGCGCACCCTCGCCGCCCGCGGCTGCGCCGTCGTGCTGTCGAACAGCGACACGCCGTTCATCCGCTCGCTCTACCGCGGCCTCCGCATCGATCGCGTCCGCTGCCCGCGCGCGATCAACTCCGACCCCACCCGCCGCGGCGACGTCGACGAGGTCCTCGTCCTCGCCGGCTACGCCGCCCGCGCCGCCAAGCGCGCCGCCACCCACCGCTGATCGGGTACGCTCGCGGCGTGACCGATCAGGCCCGCGAGCTCGAGCCGCGCCAGCTGCGGCGGGTGCTGGTCGCGTCGAGCGTCGGCACGCTGTTCGAGTGGTTCGACTTCTATCTGTACGGCGCGCTCGCGGTGTTCTTCGGCGGGCTGTTCTTTCCGCCTGGCAACGATCGCGCGGCGCTGCTCGCGAGCCTCGCGACCTTCGGCGCCGGCTTCGGGGTGCGGCCGCTCGGCGCGCTGGTGTTCGGCCGCATCGGCGATCGGGTCGGCCGCAAGTACACCTTCCTCGTCACGATCGTGACGATGGGCCTGGCGACCGCGCTGATCGGCGTGCTGCCGACCTACCAGACCATCGGCGTCGCCGCGCCGATCCTGCTGGTGA
>JAYTAJ010001147.1:0-5959 GCA_043737575.1 Myxococcales bacterium
GATCGACGACGGCGTCCTCGACGCCAGCTTCGGCGGCGTGACGCTGCGCGTGCCGTTCTTCCGCGATCAGGCCCCGCTGCTCGTGCCGCTGGTCGGCGCCCGGGTCGAGATGACGCCGACCGCCGAGGGCTGCCATGGCCTGATCGGCGGCGCGCTCGACGAAGCCACGCTCGACGCCGACGTCCTGCCCGCGCTGGCGGCGCAGATCGTCACGCACATGGACCGCAACCCCGAGCACGAGTTCACCGCCGTGGTGCACGACATCTTCGACGCCGACGCCGACGGCGTCGCCACCGCCACCGAGATCGCGTCTGCCGAGCTGACGCGCTCGCTGTTCCGCCTCGACCTCGATCGCGACCGCGACGGCTATCGCGACTCGGTGTCCTTCGCGCTCGGCTTCGGGTGCGTGCCCGCGCGCTTCGTCGCCGAATAGCTACGGCGCGCGGTGGTACGCGGGCAGGTCGATCTTCCACCGACCGTCGATGCGGACGACGTCGATGCGGGCCGGCTCGGGGCCGCCCAGTTCGACCACCGCGCGGTCGCCGCTCCGCGACACCACCCGCACCTCGGTCGGCGGCGGCACGTCCTCCGACGAGCCGATGCTGATCAGATCGAGCGCGGTGTAGCGCGTGCTCGAGCCGACCAGATCGGTCGCGGTCCGCGCCCGCTCGTCGAGCGCCCGCTGGGTGTCGGGCGACAGCATGCGCCACACCGCCTTGCGATCGCCCGCGCGCGCTGCCTGCACCAGGCTCTTCACCGCCGCGTCGGGGCCTGGCTCGGCGACGCCACAGCCGCGCCCGAGCACCGCCGCCGCCAACGCGATCGCCGCCAGCGCGCTCGCCGCCGCCGCGAGCGCACCTCGTCGCGACGTCAGCGCCAGCGCCATGACCGGGTCCTCACCGCCACAAGCCTAGCTTGGATCGCACCTCGTCCATCGTGCGTCGCGCGATCGCGCGGGCCTTCTCGGCGCCCGCGTACAGCGCGTCCTTCACCCGCTCGGGATGCGCCAGCAGCTCGGCGCGGCGCTCGCGGTACGGCGCGAAGTGCGCCAGCATCCGCTCGGCGAGGCGGCCCTTGCAGTCGACGCAGCCGATGCCCGCGGTGGTACAGCCCTCGCGCACCCACGCACGATCGTCGTCGGTCGAGAACATGCCGTGCATCGCGAAGACGTTGCAGACGTCGGGGTTGCCGGGATCGGTCCGCTCGACGCGCGCGACGTCGGTGACCGCCTTCGCGAGCAGCTTGCGCAGCGGCTTCTCCTCGATCGCCGACAGCGGGATGTGGTTGCCGAGCGACTTCGACATCTTGTGCTTGCCGTCGAGGCCGAGCAGCTTCGGCGTCGTCGTGAGCTTCGGCTCACACTCGGGGAAGACCTTGCCCCAGCGGTGATTGAACGACCGCGCGATGCGCCGCGCCAGCTCGAGGTGCTGCACCTGATCGGCGCCGACCGGCACCAGGTCGGCCTTGTAGAGCAGGATGTCGGCGGCCTGCAGGACCGGGTACTCGAACAGCGCGGCGTTGATGTTCTCGGGCTGGTGCTCCGCCTTGTCCTTGAACTGCGTCATCCGCTCGAGATCGCCGAAGCCGGTCACCGCGTTCAGGACCCAGCACAACTCGGTGTGCTCCGGAACCATCGACTGCACGAACAGAATGGACTTGTCGGGGTCGACGCCGAGCGCGAGGATGTCGACCGACATGTCGAACACCCGCTTCGACATCTCCTTGACCGGGTAGTCCTGGGTGATGGCGTGATAATCGACCAGGCAGTAGATGCAACGGTATTGGTCTTGCAGCTCTACCCAATTACGAAGCGCCCCAACGTAGTTGCCGACGTGTAGCTCACCCGACGGCTGGATTCCGGAGAACACCGTTTTCATGGGGCTTTCTGTGTACTTGTCGTCGGAAGCAGCGTCAACTAGACTTTGAATCCTTCATGGCCCGTGCCGTCGAAGGAACGATCTGGAGGAATGTATGAAGATGCGCCGCCTTGCACAGTGGTTTGGACTCGCCGGCCTCGCGTTCGCGGCCCAAGCGTGTGTCGTTCGCGACGCACAGCCCGTGAACAGCGGTTACGGTTACTCGTCGACCAGCTCCGCCTATGCCTCCGGGGGCATCTACGTCGGCGAGCCTTCGATCACCTACACCACCAGCATGCCGCCGCAGCCGCTCTACGAGAGCATGTCGGCTTCGCCTGGCTACGGGTACGTGTGGATCGACGGCAACTGGCACTGGAACAACTACGAGTGGGTCTGGAGCTCGGGCCGCTGGACCCAGGAGCAGCAGGGCTACTACTACGTGCAGCCCTACTACGACTACTACGACAATCAGTACGTTTACTACCCGGGCTACTGGAGCACGCCGGATCGGCTGCCGCCCCGCGCCCAGGTTCAGGATCACCGCGGCAACGGCCGCCCCCCGATCGTGGTGCGTCCTCCGACGCAGCCCCACGGCCCGAATCACCCCGGTCGTCCTCCGGTCGTGACCAACCCGCCGCAGGGTGGCACGCGCCCGCCCCCGGTGACGAACCCGTACCCGACTCCGGGCGGACGTCCGCAGGTGCGGCCGCCGGTCGTGGCCGATCCGCCACGCGGCCCTGGGGTCCCGAACACCGCGGCGCCGCCGCCGCGCCAGCACACGCCGCCGGTCTATACGCCGCCGGCGCAGACACCGCCGCCGGTCTACAACCCGCCGCCGCGTCAGGACCCGCCGCGCTACACCCCGCCGCCGCGGGCGCCCTCGCCGCCGCCGACGAGCGCCGCGCCGCCGCCGCGTCAGGATCCGCCGCGGTACACCCCGCCGCCGCGCGCGCCGTCGGCGCCGCCCGTCGTTGCACCGCCGCCGCGTCCGCGGGCGCCCGCGACCTACGATCCGCCGCGCGGCCCGCTGGCGCCGCCGACCTCGGCTGCGCCGCCTCCCTCGCCGCGTCCGCCCAAGCAGTCGGCGCCGCCCCCGGCGGCCCCGCCGCCCGCCAAGCCGCGGCGCTGAGCTTCGTGTAGATGGACGGCGCGCCGCGTGGCGCCGTTCGTCTTGATGCGGCGCCGCTCATGGGCGCCGTTTGTCTTGAGGCGGCGCCGCTCATGGGCGCCGTTTGTCTTGAGGCGGCGCCCCACGTGGGCGCCGTTGGTATTGTGGAGACGGCGCCCCTGACGGGCGCCGTTCGAGTTTTCGGGAGCGCGTCGCTGTGCGGTTTCACATGCCGATCGTGACCAGACGTTCGCGATCTACTCCTGCTCGCCGCCCTTCACGCCGTGCCGCTTCAGCAGCTCGCGGAGGTGATAGCGAGTCAGGCCGGCCTCGTTGGCCGAGCGGGTGATGTTGCCCTCATTGCGCGTCAAGAGCGCCTCGAGGTACGCGGCCTCGAAGGCGTCGACCACGGTCTGCTTGGCCTGCTTGAAGCCCAGCCCGGGCTTGAGCAGCGCGGCGTCGAAGATGGCGGGGCCGCTGCCCGGGGGCAGCTCGACGCCGGCCTCGGCGGCGACCGCGCGCTGCGCGCCCGCGATGCCGGCCTTGGCGAGGTCGTGGCTGGCCGAGATGCTCGGCCCGAGCTCGCGGCCGAACACCAGATCGGCGCGCGTGATCGTCGGCCCGTCGGACAGCGCGGCGGCGCGCTCGACGACGTTGCGCATCTCGCGGACGTTGCCCGGCCAGTAGTGCACCAGCATCGCGGCCATCGCGTCGGGGTGAAACGACATCTGCATGCCGCGGCGGCCGGCGATGTCGCGCAGGAAGTGGTTGGCGAGCCCGGCGATGTCGTCCTTGCGCTCGCGCATCGGCGGCAGCTCGACGTGGACGACGCTCAAGCGGAAGTACAGGTCCTCGCGGAACTGCCCCTTGTTGACCTCCTCGCGCAGATCGCGGTTGGTCGCGGCGAGGACGCGAACGTCGACCTTGATCGTGCGATCGCCGCCGACCCGCTTGATCTCGCGCTGCTCGAGCACGCGCAAGAGCTTCGGCTGCAGCGTGACGTCGAGCTCGCCGATCTCGTCGAGGAAGATGGTGCCGCCGCTCGCTTGCTCGAAGCAGCCGAGGTGCTGGCCGACCGCGCCCGTGAAGCTGCCCTTCTCGTGGCCGAACAAGGTCGACTCGATCAGCTCGCGCGGGATCGAGCCGCAGTCGAGGACGACGAACGGCTTGGCCTTGCGGGTCGACGTGTTGTGGACCGCGCGCGCGACCATCTCCTTGCCGGTGCCGGTCTCGCCGGTGATCAGCACGGTCAGATCGCTCGGCGCGACCTTCTCGAGCTGCGCGAAGATCTGGCGCATGCAGGCCGAGCCGCCGATGATCGCGTCGAAGCGATCGCGCTTCGACAGCTCGATCTCGACGACGTCCTGCATCGGCTGAAACTGGATCGAGGTGTGGCCGAGACGGAACACGGTGCCGGGCCGGAGGAACACCTCGCGGATGCGGAGGTCGCCGACGTAGACGCCGTTGCGCGAGTTGAGATCGCGCAGGCGGTAGCCGTCGTCGCGCGCCGCGATCTCGAAGTGCGTCCCCGACACCGCCTTGTCGGCGAGCACGAGGTCGCTGATGATGCTGCGGCCGCCGGTCACGCGCGGCTTGGAGATCTCGAGCTCCTTGCCCTGGTCGGGGCCGGTGACGACCACCAGCTTGCCCTTGCGCAGCCGGAGGACGGTCGCCCAGTCACCCTCGAACAGCGTGGTGAGCCCCGATCCTTCGAAGCTCGGGGCGCCATCTTCGGCTGGATCCATCACGGCGAACGTAACACGCCGATCACCCCGAACGGGCGACCCCGTTCGTCACGCTCTCCGGACCATTCGCGTCACGGTACCCCCGTCCGATCCGACGTCGATCACGCGCGCCACGCACCGGGTTCTCGTTAGTTCAGATAACGCTCGTCGGTCTTGGAGCGCTTGGGGATCGTCGAGACCTCGGGCGGGAGGACAGTCAGGTGCGCGCGGGCGCGGGCGTAGCGCCAGCGGCGCCAGCTCGCGATCGGATCGAGGCGCCCCGATGCCAGGCCCGCGGCGATCAGCATCGCCGACGCCATCGACGCGCCCTCTTGCCACTCCTGGCCGATCAGCACGAACAGCGTGGTGAGCGCGATCATGCCGTACATGAACTGGCGACCGGTCATCGGCAGCACGCCGAAGAACTGCACGGGCTGGCGCGCGTAGAGGATGCCGAAGGCGATCGCGCCCGCGAACAAGGTCGGGTTGAGGCCGATGGTCGCGCGATCGGCGCCGAGCGCGAGGCCCGCGAGGCTGCCGAAGACGGTGCCCGCGATCGCGGTGAGCCCGACGAACAGCCCGAAGCGACGCGGACCCCACCAGCGCTCGAGGGTCGGCAGCAGCATCCAGATCATCAGCGCCTCGAACAGCAGCGAGACGATGCGGTCCTCGACGAACGGTCCGGTGAGGAGCGTCCACACCTTGCCCTGACGCCAGACCGCGTCGGGCGTGGGTTTCAGCCACTGGTCGAGGCGAGCCTGGGCCGCGTCGTTCGACATCGCGTACACGAGCGACAGGCCGACCAGCGCGAACAACAGCCCGAGTGCGACCTTGGTGATCCGAAATTGACTGCGGTCGACTTGCTGGAACCCCGTTCGGCGCACCCGTGCAGGCTAGCTTGAACGATTCACGAACGCCATCGGCTCCGAACCTCCCTCGTCGAGCGCAGGCCGGCGCCTGCGACTTGCTCGGTAAAGCGCGGCAGCGGCGCGAGAGCGCAAACGAGCACTTCCAGCGTCACAACCGCGCGAGGTAGGCTCAAGCTTCAAGGCATCGGGCGACTCGCCCGATCCAGGAGCGCACGCGATCATGGCGAACGATCAGAAGCCCCCCGCGAAGACGATCATGGGATGGGTGCCGACCCCGAACAATCAGCCGGGGCAGCCAGCACCGCCCGCGGCGCCCCCCGCCTGGGGGCAACCGCCGCCCGCGCCGCAAGCGCCACAGTGGCAGCCCCCCGCGCCCGCGCCGCAGCAGCCGCCGCCGGCGCC
>JAYTAJ010001148.1:0-5959 GCA_043737575.1 Myxococcales bacterium
AAGAAGTGGATGGTCGTGAAGTTCGAGAACGCGTTGCACTCGTCGTCGATGTTGACCTTCACGTCCTGCACGACGTCGAGGTAGGCGAGGTCGGGCGCGAAGCCGCGGACGTACTCCTTCACGATCGACGTGTGGATGAACGCCGAGACCTGGGCGTCGAGCTGGCTGTCGGCGCCCGGGCTCCACACCGCGGTGCCGTCGGGGTTGAGGCTGAGCGACGCGGTCGCGAGGTCGCCGCCGAGGTTCTCGACCGCGACCAGCGGGCCGACCGGGGTCAGCTCGAGCGCGGCGGGCGCGGTGCCGCCCCAGCTGACCCGGCCCTGGGCATCGGTCGCGACCGGCGATCCGTTGAGGCGCAGGGACAGCCGCGGCGCGGGATAGGTGCGACGAGGCCGGCCGGTCCAGCGCTCGACCGCGTCGAACGCGACCGAGCCGACCGCCGACGGCGTCGTCGATCGCCGCATCAGCGGCGCGCCGGTCGCCGGATCGGCCCAGACTCGCCAGCCGCCCGCGGAGCCAGCGTCGACGTCGACCGCGATCGCGGCGCGGTAGCCGAGCACGCCGCGCTCGCCGACCAGCGGCAGGATCACCGGCACCGTCGCGGCGCGGGTCGTGACCGCGGTGGCGTCGAGGGCAAGGTCGGCGATCGTCGCGGCCGCGACGGCGGCGCGGACGTCGGCCGCTGCCGCGAGCTTGTGCGGCCACGCCACGCCGACGTCGGGCAGCGCCTCCGAGCCGATCACGAACAGCCGATCGCGCTTGAAGCGAAAGCTGACCTGACCGCCGACGACCTCGAGGCCGGCGTGGCGCTGGAGCATGCCGATCGTGCGGAGGTCGCCGTCGCTGACGTTGGCGACCAGCACGAAGTCGCCGAGCCCGGCGCCGGGCGCCAGGAGCGCGAGGTGCTGCGCGAGCACGCGCCACGCCGCGGCCTCGGCGATCGCGCCGTCGGCGACGCTGCCCGGCACCGCGAGCCCGCGGCCCCAGATCCGGCTCGGCACGGCGGTCGCGGTGTCCCAGCTCGCCGACGACATGCCCGGCATCGCGGCCTGGAGTTGCTGCCACGCGGCGCGGCGCGGCGCCGGCGTCTGGTTCCACGCGACGTCGACGTGGTCGCGCACCGGCTTGTCGACCGCGGCGGCGGTGAGCACCTCGTGGGGCCGGACGTGGCTCGCGCGGGCGCGGTCGGAGGCAGGGGCGGCGCTCGCGATCGGCGCCGCGGTGAGCAGCGCGGCCGCGAACACGACTCGGCGTGAAACCATGGCCGTATCTTCACCGAATCCGGCGGGCCGAGGCGGAAAACTATCCGACGATGGCGAGGGCTTCGGCGCGCGCCGCGTGCACCGCCGCCGCGAGGGTGAGCTGACCCCGCGCGCGCACCAGGTTGTGGGCCCGGCGCGACGGGAAGCGGCGCGGATCCCAGCCGAAGTAGCGATCGTCGAAGGCGTCGGTGGTGAACCGCGCCGCCAGCTCGACGCACGCGGTCTCGAGCCCGTCGACGATGGTCCGCCGCTCGGCGGCGCCGACCAGCGCGCCGACCGCCTCGGCCCAGCCACCGATCGCCGCGGCGAAGAGGGCGAGGTCGAAGCGGATCGCGCCGGTGTCCTCGCCGTGCGGGTTGCACCACGATCGCATCGCGTCGCCCAGCTCGAACGCGAGCGGCTGCCGCCCCAGCGTGTCGAGATCGACCAGCGCGACGCCGCGCGGCGCGCCGCTCGCCGCGAACAGCAGGTTGGAGATCTTCAGATCGCCGTGGCTGTGACGCAGCGGGGTGGCGGCCAGCGCGGGCAGCGCGGCCGCCGCCGCGACGATCGCGTGGCCCAGCTCGATCGCCTCGGCGTCGCCGCCGCGGTCGAGGTGTACGCGCAGCCGCGCCAGGTGCGCCGCGGTGTCGTGGACGCCGGCGCGGCTGAATGCGTAGTCGTGGACCAGATCGTCGACGGCGCGGTGGAAGCGGCCGACCAGCTCGCCGCCCGCGCGCGCGTGCTCGATCGACGGCACGGTGTGGTGGGCGACGCCGTCGACCCAGGTCAGCGCGCGCCACACCTGATCGTCGACCACGATCCAGGCGTCGCCGCCGCGGGTCCGGATCAGCCGCGGCGTCGTCAGCCCGTGGCTCGCGAGGTGCGCGGTGATCCGCTCGAGATCGAGGTTCACCTCGCCCCCGAAGATCGGATGCAACCGCTGCACCACCGCGATCGACTCGCCGCCGCGAGCGACGCGGTAGGTCGCGTTGATGAGACCGCCCGCGATCGCGCCGAGCTCGGCGTCGCCCCAGCCCCACGCCTCGCGCACCGCGACCGGGACGTCGTCGCTCACTTGCTCGGCTCGGGCGGCGCTGGCGTCATCGCGCCGGCCGGCGCTTTCGGCGGTGGCGTCGTGCCCGGCAGGATCGCGAGCAGCTCGATGTCGAACACCAGATCGCCGGCCGGCCGTCCCGGCTCGCCCTTGAACGCGAGCGCGACCGGGACCCACAGCCGGGTCTTGTCGCCGACCACCATCGTCTGCAGGCCGTCGGTCCAGCCCGCCACCAGCTTGCCGACGACGAACTCGGCCGGGATCCCACGCACGACCGAGCTGTCGAACACCCGGCCGTCGAGGCGCCAGCCGGTGTAGTTGACCTTCACGCGATCGGTGCGCGTCGGATGCGAGGTGCCGGTGCCGCGCTTCAGCACCTTGTAGAACACGCCCGACGCGGTCTGCTGCGCGTCGGCCGGCCGCGCGGTCAGATCGCTCGGCGCGGCCGGCGGCGGCTTGAGCGGCGTCAACGTCAGGAGCTCGAGCTCGTAGCAGAGCACGCCTTTCGGCAGGCCCGGCAGGCTGGTGTCGGCGAGCGCGGGCGGGATCCACACGCGGCGGCGCTCGCCGACCACCATCAGGGTCAGCGCCTCCTCGATGCCCGGCCACTCGCGAAAGCCGATCGTCTCCTTGGGGCGCTTGCGCAGCTCCGACGAGTCGAACATGCGGCCGCCCGCGTCCCACGCGGTGTAGTGGAAGCTGACGTCGTCGAAGTTGCGCGGCTTCGCGGTGCCGGTGCCCGGCTTCACGACCAAGGACGCCAGCCCGCTGCGCGATCGCTCGGCGCTCGGCGGCGGCGCCGCGGCGTCGGGCGGCGTCGGCGGCGCCGACTCGAAGCTGACCAGCTCGACCTCGTACACCGTCGTCTCGGGTGTCGCCTGGGGCGGGCCCATGTAGCCGAGCTGCGGCGGCACCCAGATCATCGCGCGCTCGCCCGCGCGCATCGTCTGCACCGCGGCCGCGAAGCCGGGCGCGAGCATCGCGAGGCTCTGCTGCACCGGTCGGTTGCGGGTCTTGGTCGTCATGAACGTCTCGCCGTCGAGACGCCAGCCGTTCAGGTTGACGCTGATCGTGTCGTTCCGGCCCGGCCGCGCGCCGCTGCCGACGGTGAGGCGCTTCACGTAGACGATCGCCTGCGGCGCGTCGGCGAGCCCGGTGAGCTGCTCGGCATCGGCGGGCGGCGCGGCGACGGGTAGCGGTGGGGCAACGCGCGAGCGCGCGACCTCGGGCGGCGGCGTGGTCTTCGCCGGCTGTGCCTTTGCCACCTCGGTCGCTTCGACCTTGCGCTCGGTCGAGGTTCGCTGACACGCAGCGACGAGCGCGAGGGCGACGAGCCCGAGAGACGACCTGCTTGCCATGGCGCGCAATCTAGCAGGCTGCGGGTGGGCTGCGGTGCGACAGCGTACCTCCGGGGTGATGGCGCGGCGAGCGAGACCTTTGCTACCGTCGAAGGATGCAAGAGGTCCGTCGATGACCGACTCGAGCCGCGCCGCCGACGGCGCTGTCGTCGAGCCGTTCGGATCCGGCACCACCAGCGGGCTCACCGCGGTCGATCAAGCGCGCGGCGGCCACACCAGCGCCATCCGCACGATCATCGCCGCGCCCGTCGGCAGCGCGGTCGAGCTCGCGATCCGCGCCATCGGCTACAGCGTCGTGCAGTGCGGCGCCACCGCGACCGCGACGACCGCCACGATCGATCGCGTGCAGCCGCACGTGGTCTTCCTCGACGCCGCCGCGCCCGACGCCGCCGCGGTGGTCGCACGGGTCATCGCCGATCATGTCCACCCGCCGATCATCGTCGTCGAGCGCGCCGCGGTGGTGTCGCTCACCAACGGCGACGCCTGGCTCGCGGCGGGCGCCGAGGATCACCTCACCGCCGATCAGCTGACGCCGACGATCGTGCGCCGCGCCGTCGAGTCGGCGATCGCCCGCGGCCGCGCCCGCGAGCTGCGGCTGCGGCTCGGCCACGCCGATCGGCTGTCGGCGATCGCGACGCTCGCGGCCGGCGTCGCCCACGAGGTCAACAACCCCGCGGCCTACGTCCTGATGAACCTGCGAACCTGCCGCGATCATCTCGACGATCTGCGGCGCGAGCTGCTCGATCACGGCACCGGCGACGGCACGCCGAGCCCGCTGTCGCCGCTGTTCGACGAGATGCGCGAGATGTTCGACGACAACATGCGCGGCGTCGAGCGCATCGTGTCGATCATCCAGTCGCTGCGGGCGTTCGCGCGGCCCGAGCCCGACGAGATCGAGCAGATCGATCTCGCCGCGGTGTGCCGCGACGTCCACGAGCTGGTCGGCAGCCAGCTCCACAACCGTGCCCGCGTCACGTTCGATCTGCAGCCGGTGCCGACCATCGCCGCCGATCGCCGCAAGCTCAGCCAGGTCGTCATCAACCTCCTGGTCAACGCCGCCGACGCGATCCCGACCGGCGAGACCGGCAACCACTCGATCCGCGTCCGCCTGATCGCGCGCGGCGCCCGGGTCGAGCTGTCGGTCAGCGACTCCGGCATCGGCATCCCGCCCGCGCATCGCGATCGCATCTTCGAGCCGTTCTTCACCACCCGGCCAGGCAGCGGCGCCAGCGGCCTCGGCCTCGCCACCGTGCGCTCGATCGTCGAGCGGTTCGGCGGCCGCATCACGGTCGAGAGCTCGCCGCACCACGGCACCACGTTCGTGGTGTCGCTGCCGCAGGGCGATCGGCCACGGGTCGTCGCGCCGCGCGTCGCCGCGACCGGCACGCCGCGGGGCCGGGTGATGATCATCGACGACGAGGTCGCGCTGACCAGCGCGCTGCGACGCCAGCTGCGCGGCCACCACGACGTCACGGTGATGAACGACGGCGCCGCCGCGCTCGCCGCGATCCTGCGCGACGACTACGACGTGATCCTGTGCGACGTGATGATGCCCGGCACCGACGGCATCGTCGTCCTCGAGAACCTGCGCCAGACCCGGCCCGATCTGGTGCCGCGCCTGGTGCTGATGACCGCGGGCGTGTTCGCCGAGACGATGCGCGAGCGCGTGCTGTCGCTGGGCGGTCAGCTCCTCGACAAGCCGGTCCCGATCGAGACCCTGCTCGGCGTGATCGGCGCGATCCGCGGCCGCACCGCGCTGCAGGCCGCGCGTTAGGCTGGGCTCGGTCCTCAGTTCGCGGCGCGCGACGACGGCGTCGGCGGCGCGACGACCGGCTTCGGCGCGAGCTGACCGCGGCTGAGGAAGCTGACGCGGCGGAACACGACGTCGGCGAGGCGGGTCGGGGTCATCGCCAGCAGCCCGAGGATGATGTTGCCGTACCACGGCGCGACGTAGCGCGCGGCCGGGCTGCGGCGGCGGATCGCCTTGTGGATCGCGCGGGCCACGACCTCGGGCTTGGCGGCGGTCGCCTCCATCCGGCCGCGCAGCACGTCGGCCTTCGCGATCGCCGCGCCGTAGACCGTGTCCTGGTACTGCGCGATCGGCGCCATCGCGGTGTCGGCGAACTTCGTCGAGATCACGCCCGGCTCGATCACCACGACGTCGATGCCGAACGCGCGCAGCTCGTTGCGCAGGCCGTCGGACAACGACTCGAGCGCGTACTTGGTCGAGTTGTACGCGGCCATGAACGGGATCGTCATCTTGCCGCCCATGCTCGACACGTTGACGATGCGGCCGCGGCCGC
>JAYTAJ010001149.1:0-5953 GCA_043737575.1 Myxococcales bacterium
CGAGAAGTTCTGCGCGCTGAAGATGATCCACCCCAACTTCGCGCAGGACGAGCAGTTCATCGAGATGCTCATCGACGAGGCGAAGATCGCGGTGCAGCTGCAGCACGTGAACATCGCGCACACGTTCGATCTCGGTCGGGTCGGCGAGACCTACTACATCACGATGGAGTTCGTCGACGGCGCCGACCTCTACCAGATCCTGCGGCGCGGCTCCGAGCGCGACGTCGTGATGCCGGTCGACATCGCCGCGTTCGTCGCCAAGGAGATGGCGAACGGCCTCGATTACGCCCATCGCAAGCGCGACGGCTCGGGCACGCCGATGCAGATCGTCCATCGCGACGTGTCGCCGCAGAACGTGCTGGTGTCGACCGCCGGCGAGGTGAAGCTGGTCGACTTCGGCATCGCCAAGGCGGCGATGAAGGTCCGCCAGACCGCGGTCGGCGTGATCAAGGGCAAGTACTATTACATGTCGCCCGAGCAGGCGATGGGCGAGCGCCTCGACCACCGCTCCGACATCTTCTCCGTCGGCATCGTGCTCTACGAGATGCTGACCAGCCAGATGCTCTACCTCGAGGAGGACATCCCGCGGCTGCTCGAGATGGTGCGGCGCGCCAACATCGCGCCGGTCCGCACGCTGCGCAAGGACGTGCCGCCGCAGCTCGAGCGCATCGTGATGCACGCGCTCGCCAAGCGCGCGGGCGATCGCTACCAGAGCGCGGGTGATCTCGCGGCCGATCTCGAGCGGTTCCTGCACTCGTACTCGCCGGTCTTCACCAGCACCAAGCTGGCGCAGCACCTGCGGCTGGCGCTGGGCAGCGACGAGGATCCCGACATCGAGGTCACCACCGCGCCGGTCGAGCCGGCCCGGCGCGCGCGATCGGAGAGCGCGATCCGCCGCAACACGCTGGTGACGCAGCGCTCGGAGCTGTCCGACGAGAACAGCGTGATCTTCCGCGTCGCCGAGCTGAAGCCGGCGCCGGGGCACCGCCGTCCGCCCGCCGATCCGCAGGCGGCCAAGGCGTCGCCGCGCATGATCACGGCGAGCACGCTGGCGATCGGCGACGGCGACGAGGTCGAGACCACGATGGTGACCGCGCAGGCGGCGCTCGGCGACGAGGAGGTCGCGACGGCGTACGACGGGCCGCGCGGGCTGCGCAAGTCGGCGGCGCGGCGCACCGCGGTCGAGGACCTCGGCGACGACTACGAGCCGACGCTGATCGAGCAGGCGCCGATGATGATGCCGAGCGGCCAGCACCTCGAGGACGACGGCCCGACCCTGACCCGCGAGGCGGTCCCGAGCCGGCCGACCGCGCAGGCCCCGACCGCGCCGAACCAGCGCCGCGGCGAGGCGCCGCCCGCGCTGGCAGCGAAGACCCCGACGCCCGCGGTGAGCGAGCTGCGACGACCGCGCGAGTCGCGGCGCACGCCGGCCAGCGGCGTCGCGTCGCGACCGCAGCCGGCGACGCCACCGTCGGTGCTGCAGTCGATCGTCGGCGGTCCGGGCGCGCCGATGCCGATGCCGCGGCCGGCGCGCGGCGCGGGCGCGCCGCTGTCCGATGGCGTGCCGTCGCGGGTCACCGAGCCGACGCTCACCGACAGCGCGACCGGCGCCGCGGGTGGACGTGGCGGCGTGCCGGGCCGCGGGCTGCCGGACCTTGGCCCGCCGGGCTCGCTCGATCCGGCGTTCGACATGCCGACCCAGCCGGGCTCGCCGCCGCCGCCGTCGAGCGCGCCGCCGCTGCCGCCGCGACCGCCCATGCCGCCGATGCCGTCGCCCGCGATGCCGACGCCGCTGCCGCAGCAGCTGTCGCAACCGCAACCGCCGTTCCCGCAACCGATGCCGCCGCAGGCGTACCCCGCGACCAACCTGCCCGCGCACCTGATGCCCTACGCCTACGCGCCCGCGACCGCGGAGCCGTATCCGGGCGCGACGTCCGAGCCGTACCCGACGGCGCAGCCGTATCCGTATCCCTATCCGTACCCGGGCTACGGCAGCCAGCCGCCGACCTTGAGCCGTCAGCTCGCCGCCCTCGAGATCGACGAGATGCCCGCGCACTATCGGCTCGGCTCGAGCCGCAGCTGGCTCCTGCGCGCGCTGCTCGCGGTGGTGCTGGTCGGCGCCGGGGTCGCGGCCGCGGTGTTGATCGTTCGCGGCGGCAAGTCGCCGCCGATCACCGCGTCGATCCTGATCGAGTCGAAGCCGACCGGCGCGGTGATCACGATCGATGGCGAGGTGCTGGCCGAGAAGACGCCGTCGTCGTGGAAGACCGCGCCGGGCGCGCGCCATGAGATCGAGGTGACGCTGCCCGGCCACCAGCCGTTCCGCGACACCGTGCTGGTGTCGAGCTCGGGCGGCGAGGTGAAGGTCCTCGCGTTCCTGGCGCCGTCGACGGTGAAGCTGCGGGTGATCACCACGCCCGCGGGCGCCGACGTCTACGTCAACGGCACGCTCAAGGGCCGCACGCCGATCGAGCTGCCCGGGCTCGCGCCCGACTCGGCGACCGACGTCGAGGTCCGCCTGAAGGACTACATGCCAGAGCACCGCACGCTGTCGTGGGACGGCACGACCGAGCAAACCGTGGAGCTCAAGCTGAAGCGCTGACCCGATCGACCGCGGCCCGAGCCCAGGGGCTGCGCGCGTTGTCCTATACTCGGCGCCAATGCGTTGGGTCGTCGCCATCGCGATGGGGGTCGCGATCGCGATCGGCGCGGCGCCAGCGTGGGCCGGGCGCCTGGTCGTCGTCGACACCTACGCCGAGGCCGATCTCGCCGATCAGGCCGGCGCGGTGACGTTCTTGCTGCGCGCCGCGCTCGATCGGCCCGGTCGTGCGGTGGTGACCGCCGACGAGCTGCGCACCGCCGCGGTGCCGCTCGATCGGCTCGACCAGCTCGACGGGTTGAAGGCCGGGCTCGCCGGGCTCGGCGCCGACGGCGTGCTCGCGTGCGAGCTGGCGCGGGTCGGCGTCGGCGTGCGCGCGTCGGTGCTGGCGATCGATCGCGACGGCGTGGTGGTGGCCGCGGGCGCGGTGATCGCGGGTGACGGCGACGTCACCGGCCTGGCCGCGGCGGTGCTGCGCCTGGCGGCGCCGCTGGTCGGCAGCGACGTCGTGGTGCCGTCGGCGTCGGTCGGCCAGCTGCGGCCGTTCGTGTGGGCGGCGGCGGCGATCCGCCGCAACGATCTGGCGGGCGCGGCGCGCGACGTCGCGGCCGCGGAGCCGCTGGTGCCGCTGCGGGTGTCGTCGATCGGCGTGACCTTGCGGCCGGGCTGGGCCGGCGCCGCGGTCGATCACGCCACCGCGCTGGCGATCGCGCAGGCGGCGGGGACGCCAAAGGACCTGCTCGATCTCGCGCCCGGCACGACGCCACGCGAGCGCGCCGCCCGCGCCATCGCCAAGCTCGACGGCGCCGCCCTCGACGCCGCGGCGATCGAGCTGACCGGGCGCGGTCCGCGCGATCCGTGGCTCGACATCGCCCAGGCCCGGCTCGCCCACGCCCGCGGCGATCGCGCGTTGCTGGCGACGGTGATGAAGCGCCTGCTCGCCGCGCCCGCGCCGTTCGCGCCCGCGATCGCGCTGGTCGCGACCCTGCCCGCGGGCGCGGTGCCGCCGCCGATCGAGGACGCCGCCTTGGCCCAGGCGCGATCGAATCCGCGGTGGTCGCGGCTGGCCGCGGTGATCGGCCTGCACGTCGCGCAGCGCGGCGCGGGCGTCGCCAGCGCGCTGTCGGCGATCCGCGTCGTCGAGCTCGACGACAGCGAGCTGACCCAGCTCGAGCCGATCGTCCGCCGCGCCGCCGCCGACGGCAACCGCGACGGCCTGCGCCTCGCCGCCGAGCTGGCCGCGCGCAGCGTCGATCCGAAAGCGATCGCGACCGCGATCGATCGCTGGATCGCGCTGGCCGCCGACGATCCCGCGGCCCAGCTCTTGCGCGGCCGCCTCGCCCTCGCGGCGCGCTCGCTCGATCAGGCCCGCGACGCCTTCGCCGCCGCCCAGGCCGATCGCGAGCTGGCCCGGGTCGCGATCGCGCGGGGCGACTGGCCGACCGCGGCGCGCCTGCTCGCGGCCGCGTCCGACGACTCGGTCGAGAAGCAGCTGGTCGCGGCGCAGCTCGCGCTTGCGGCCGACGATCCCGCCGCCGCCAGCGCGCCGATCGCCAGGGCGCTGCGGCTGGCGCCCTCGAGCGGCGACGCGCTGCGGGCCCGGGCCGGGCTGCTCGAGCGTCAGGGCGATCGCGGCGGCGCCAGCGCCGCTCGCGCGCTCGCCGATCGGGTCGCGCCGCTGACCGCGACCGCGGTCGCGCGGCCGATCGATCCGACCGCGGCGCGGATCGCCGCGCCCGCCGCCGCGTCGCCCGGCCCCGATCTCGCCGCCGAGCTCACCGCGCTGGTCGCCGCGCTGCCGCTGCCGCCGCGCGGCGCGGTCGCGATCGTCGGCGTCCACGGTCCGGCCGCGGGCTGGCTGGCGCTGCGCGAGGCCAACCACGACGCGATCCGCCCGGCGCTGGCTCGGGTCCTCACCGAGCAGGGCTTCATCGTCGTCAGCGGTCCCGCGATCTGGATCGACGAGCCGCTCGATCGCGATCGGCTCGACGCCCTCGCCGCCGAGCAGGAGGTGCCGCACCTGGTCGTGCACCGCCTGCGCACCGACGGCGCGTCGGCCGCGATCCGCCTGGTCGCGTTCGATCGCGCGACCGGCGCCGCCCACGTCGTCGATCGCATCGTCGACGGTCCTCGCTACGGCCTGGTCGGCTGGAGCGCTGATCGCATCGTCGTGCTCGGCGGACTCGCCCTCGCGCTGGTCGTGCTCGCCGCGGTGTGGTTCATCCGCGGCCGCAGCCGCATCGTGGTCCAGCTCGCGCTCGATCCCGACGGCAGCGACGAGGTCCTCGCGATCGACGTGTCACGGATCGCGCGCCGCCCGACCATCGCCGATCCGACGCGGTTCCGCCGCGACACCCGCAAGGCCGGCCACGAGCAGACCGCGCGCAGCGTGCGCCTGCCGATCGCGCACACCACGTTCCGGGTCCCGCCCGGGCCCTGGTACGTCCACGTCTACGGCGTCTACACCCGCGAGCACGGCGATCGGATCGTGCCGCCGCTGCACAGCCGCAAGGTCGATCTCGCGCGCGGCGCCACCGCCACCGTCACGATCGATCTCGGCCTGCCGGTCGCCGAGGTCAAGGTGACGATCCACGACGCCCGCCGCGCCGGCGTCGCGGTCTGGCTCGATCACGCGCTCGCCGACAAGGCCTACACCGACGCCGATGGCCAGGTCACGCTGTACGCGACGATCGGCCAGCACACGCTGCACGTCGACGCCCCCGAGCTGCGCATCGAACGGCCGCTGCCGATCACCGCGGCGCAGATCGAGCGCGTCATCATCAACCTGCCGCGCGAGCGTCGCCTCGCCGAGGTGTCCGACGGCCTGAGCCTCGCGCCCGACGAGCGCCTCGACGACGCCCCCGCCCCCGCCGAGCCATCACCGTCGACGTCGGGGCCGATCCCGATCCCGGTCCCGGTCCAGATCTCGGGCCCGGTCGCCGCGCCCAAGCGGGTCACCCGGCCGCAGCCGATCACGCTGCCGCCGCCGACCGCGCTCCACACCCGCGGCGCCGCCACCATCGCCGCGCCGTCGGCCGCGACGCTGCTCGCGCCCGAGCCGGCGATCGCGTCGCTGGTCATCGGCCGCTACCGCATCGACTCCGAGCTCGGCCGCGGCGCGATGGGCGTGGTCTTCAAGGCCTGGGACAACCACCTCGAGCGCGATGTCGCGGTGAAGATCCTCGCGCGCGCGGTGCGCGAGATCCCCGACGCGCTCACCTACTTCGTGCAAGAGGCCAAGGCCCTCGCCCAGCTCAACCACCCCAACATCGTCGCCGTCCACGATCAGGTGTCCGAGGGCGCCGAGAACTACATGATCATGGAGTACGTCGACGGCATCACCGTCGAGCGGCT
>JAYTAJ010001150.1:0-2593 GCA_043737575.1 Myxococcales bacterium
TCGCGCCGTCCGACAGCGCCGCCGAGGTCGAGGCCGATCGGGTCGCCGATCGGGTGGTCGCGGGCGAGTCGGCGGGGACGATCAGCGCGCAGCCCGGCAACGCGATCTATCGGTTCGCGCCCAACGCCCACCAGAACGCGACGGTGTCGGGGCTGTCCAAGACCTACTCGGCCGAGGAGATCGGCGCGATCTACGCGTCCAACTGGGAGCGCGACTTCTCGCAGGGCCACCCCGACATCGGCAGCGCGGCGATCGCGTGGACCGCGGTCAAGAACCACGCGAGCAAGCACGGCGGCGATCCGGGCACGACCGGCGCGACCTTCACCGACGCGATCTGGAAGGTCGTGAACGGCAGCCTGATGGACGCGACGACGCCGTCGCTCGGCACGTCGCAGACCTGGGAGCACATGGACGCGCCCGACGACAAGAAGGTGCGCGAGGCCGCCGACAAGCGCTGGGCCGGCAAGGCCGCGGGGGTCGCCGGCTATCTCATGGACTCGAAGGCGCACATCAAGGATCAGATGGTCGCGGCGATCGACGTCTATCGCCTGATCAACAACGCGGCCGCGGTCGGGGGATCGATCGACAACTGGAACGGCGCCGCCAAGCCCGACGGCTACACGTCGCCGAACCCGAGCCGCTCGGGCACCACGGTCTCGACCCACTTCCCGCCCAACTTCGACGACAAGGCGGTGGCGTCGCGCGATCCGATCAAGGAGCAGACCGCCGATCAGGCCAAGGCCGCGGGCGCCAAGTCCGATCCCAGCCACAACGCGACGCAGTGGGCGCTGGTCGCGCAGCACCTGGGCCGCGCGATGCACGCGTTCGAGGACTTCTGGGCCCACTCGAACTGGCTCGAGCTCGCCAAGCTCACCTACGCCCGGGTCACGCTCGGCGACAACACGCCGTCGATCCTGAAGGGCGAGGCGGTCGCCAACAAGGACCTCAAGACCGGCACGTTCGGTCGACCGGCCCAGGCCCACGCCCTCGGCCACAAGCTGGTCGCGATGTCGAACGCGTTCACCCGCGACTTCGATCTGATGCTGAAGGTCTACGGCCGCACCAGCGCGTCGACCAAGCTCGACGACAAGGACGCGCGCAGCCGCCGCAGCACGGCGTGGGGCAGCGGCCACGCCAACGATCACGACATGGCGTACGGGCCGCTCACGGTCGACTCGTGGTCGACGCTCGGCGAGATCTCCGACGTCGGCACCGCGGTCAACAACGTCGAGGAGCTGGTGCTGTCGAAGAAGTACACGATGGCCGACTTCCTGTGCAACCGCGACTGGCTCGCGGCGCTGGCCGGCAAGGGCCAGATCCTGATCACGCAAGGCGACGAGAACTCCGACGCCGACTCGCACGGCAAGATCGCCAAGGATCAGGACGAGCACGGCAGCGACAAGGACCACGGCGGCGGCATGGCGATCGCCCGCGCCGCCAACGAGAAGGTGTTCGGTCCGCTGCGCGCGATCATGGACGAGCAGGACGCGGCGAAGGCGCTGGCGGCGACGCAGGCCCAGCTCGCGCTGGTCGACACGATGATCCAGGCGCCGTCGGCGAGCCATCCGCTGTGGAGCCTGGTGGCGGGGACGATCCACGAGCACTGATCGGGTAAGGTCCGCGCATGGAGCGGCTCTACGTTGTCGACGGTCACGGCTACATCTTCCGCGCGCACTTCGGGCTGATGAACATGTCGGCGCGCAGCGAGCGCAAGGAGGTGCGGCTGTCGACGAAGGAGGGCCGGCCGACCGGCGCGCTCTACGTGTTCGCGCGGATGCTGCTGCGCCTGCTCGAGGACGTGCGGCCCGATCGGATCGCGGTGGTGTTCGACGCCGGCCGCAAGAGCTTCCGCACCGACATCTATCCCGCGTACAAGGCGAACCGTCCGCCGGCGCCCGACGATCTGGCGATCCAGATGCCGGACTTCGCGCCGCTGGTCGAGGCGATGGGCTGGCCGGTGCTCGCGGTCGAGGGGGTCGAGGCCGACGACGTGGTCGCGACGCTCGCGAGCGACGCCCGGCGCCGCGGCTGGGAGTGCGTGATCTACTCGGCCGACAAGGATCTGATGCAGCTGGTCGGCGAGGACATCGCGATGATCGACGCGATGCGCGCGCTGACGTACACGCGGGAGGCGGTGATCGAGAAGTTCGGCGTGCCGCCCGAGCGGGTCGCCGACTTCCTGGCGCTGCGCGGCGACACCAGCGACAACATCCCGGGCGTCCATGGCGTCGGCGACAAGACCGCGGCCGAGCTGGTGAACCGGTTCGCGACGATCGAGGCGATGATCGCGGGCAACCCGAAGATCCGCGGCAAGTATCCGCTGAGCGATCCCGAGCAGGCGGAGCGGCTACGGGTGTCGCGGCGGCTGGTGGAGCTGGATCGGACGGTGACGTTGCCGCGGCCGATCGAGGAGCTGCGGGCACGGACGTGGGATCGCGCGAAGCTGATCGAGATGTTCACCGAGCTGGAGTTCAACCTGCTGGTGGACAAGGTGAACAAGACGCCGGACTCGGTGACGGGGGCGGGGACGGGGTTTGGCGAGCCGATCCACGTGTCGGGGACGGAGACGGGCACGGGTACGGGTACGGGTACG
>JAYTAJ010001151.1:0-2593 GCA_043737575.1 Myxococcales bacterium
TCGCGCCCTTGGTCGGCCCGACCTCGACGACCGAGAAGTCGCTGGTGCCGCCGCCGAAGTCGGCGATCAGCACGACCTCGTCGCGATCGAGCCGCGCCGCGTAGGCGTGGGCCGCGGCGACCGGCTCGTAGGCGAAGGTGATGTCGTCGAAGCCGGCCAAGGCCAGCGCCGCGCGCATGCGCGCGACCGCGCGATCGTCGTCGGCCTGATCGTCGGCGCCCCAGTAGCGCACCGGGCGGCCGACGACGAGCTTGCGGCCGAGCTCGATCGGCGCCGCCGCGCGCATCGCTCGCAGGTAGGTCGCGACCAGCTCCTCGACGCGGAACCGCCGGCCGAAGATCGCGGTGTCGGTGAACGACGCGGCGGCGAGGTGGCTCTTGATCGACTGCAGGAGGCGGGCGCTGCCCTCGCTGGCGGCGAAGCGCTCGATCGCGGGCGCGCCCGCGCTGGTCCGGGTCGGTCCGTCGTCGCTCGCCGGCTCGAAGCACAAGACGGTGCGCCAGTGGCTGACCGCGGTGGCGCCGGGGCCGGGCAGCGGGATCACCCGCGCCGGGCCATCACCGTCGACGATCGCGATCGCGCTGTTGGTCGTGCCGAAGTCGAGGCCGAGGGCGAGCCCGCCCGCTGGGTTCCGCATGCGCCCCCACTCTAACCTCAGTCGTCTTCAGCTCGCGCGCGAGCAGCTCGGCGACCGCGGCGATGCGCGGGATCGCCAGCGCGCTGCGGGCCGCGACCAGCTGGGTCTTGGCGGCGGGCGCGCCGAGCTCGAGCTTCAGCTCGACCAGCGCGCTCGGTGGCTCGAGGCGGTAGCGCGCCTTCGCCAGCACGATCGCGCCGACGCTGGCCTCGGCGGCGCGCAGCTGGATCAAGAAGTCGTCGGACGCGAAGCCCGGCGCGAAGCCGGGGATGCGGGCCGCGAGCTGCGGGTTGGGCGGCAGCTGATCGAGCGGCGCGCACCACGCGATCCACGCGACGTCGGCGGCGGTGTAGCCGCGCCGCAGGGTCGCGGCATAGGCGGCGGTCGCGAAGGCGCCCACCGGATGCTCGATCGCGGCGATCACCTGCAGGTCGCGCGGCGCGTCGACCCGCGAGGTCGACTGCCAGCGGATCGCGAGGTCGGCCTCGCTTTCGCGGTCCGCTTCGACGGCTTCGGCGCCAAGCTGCAGTGGTTCCCCGGCGCCGATCAGCGTGGCCTGTTCGTCGGCGCCGCGGACGTCACGCTCGACGGCGAGACCTACGACGCGATGGACGTGAGCGTGTTCCCCGCCGTCCACGTCGGCTATCGGTTCCGCTGATCACGGCGAGCTGATCACGGCGTGCTGATCACGGCGTGCAGTAGGTCGGGAACGTCGCCGGCAGCCCGGCGGCCGCGTACGGCGACGGCCAGTCGCCGTAGCCGTTGGCGGCGAAGAACACCGCGACCGACGGCGCGGCGTCGAGCGGGATGTCGTGGCCGTCGCCGTGGTTGCAGATCGCGCTGTAGTGGCCGGCGGCGTTCAGGAGCGAGCGATAGGTCTCGCTCGCCATCTGGAAGTCGACGTTGAAGACGTTGTCGGTCGGCCCGCCGTGGAAGATCAGCGCGGCGAAGCGGTTGCTCGGATCGAGATCGGGCGGCATGAAGATCGCCGGCACGCCGCCCGAGTAGGTCGCGACGCTGGCGATGTACGACCCGCGCAGGAAGCTGAGCGCGGTGGTCTGCAGCGCGCCCGCGCTCATGCCCATGCTGTGGACGTGATCGGTGTCGATGCGGCCGGCCTGGGCCAGGCAGCCGATGATCTCGTCGGCGAGCAGGAAGTCGTCCTGGCGCTGGCTCATGTTGACGATGAACCACTCGAACTGACCCGCGGTCGGATCGGAGAACGGCGCGGCGATGACCGCGCCCGCCGCGTGCAACGTCCCCGCGGTCGCGCCGAGCGCGAACGCGGCCTCGGCGGGCGAGCTGCCGGTCGCGTGCCAGTAGAGCACCAGCGGACCGGGCGCGGCGCCCTCGGTGAATGACAGCCTGACCTGGCGCGGCGGGACGCCCGCGGGCGCGAAGGTGACGTCGCCGTTCATGATCGTCGGGCAGGTGCCAGTCGGGACCGGCACGAACGCGTGGACCGCCTCGGGCGCATCGACGCCGGGATCGACGCCGCCGTCATCGCCCCCGCAGGCAGCCACAGGGACGACCAAGAACGCGGCGAGCCAGAGCATGCGCATGCACGCGAGTATCGAGCGCCGATCGAGAATGTCAAACTCGATCGCATGACCACCGCGACCGCACGCACGATCGTCGTCCACGCCGCTGGCGGCTACGACCGCCTCACCCTCGAGACCCGCCCGATCCCGTCGGTGGCGGCCGGCCAGGTCCGGATCGACGTGCGCGCGATCGGCGTGAACTACGCCGACACCATCGTCCGCATGGGGCTGTACGCGTCGGCGAAGGAGTACGTCGGCTGGCCGATCACCCCCGGCTTCGAGGTCGCGGGCGTGGTCGGCGCGATCGGCGCCGGCGTCGACGATCTCGCGGTCGGCGCCGAGGTCTTCGCGGTGACGCGGTTCGGCGGCTACAGCTCCCACGTCGTCGTCGATCGCGCCCAGGTGTTCGCGAAGC
>JAYTAJ010001152.1:0-2592 GCA_043737575.1 Myxococcales bacterium
GCGACCGACATCGTCTGGTTCGACGAGTAACGACGCTCGGTCGAACTTGCTACGATGCAGCGTGTCCGAACAGCGCGCGCAAGGAAACATCAAGGTCGATGGCTTCGGCGTCACGATCAGCGACACCACCCGGCGCCTCGACTTCCCGCAGGCCCATATCGACGGCCTGCGCGGCGACGCCGGATCGATCGAGTACCGCGCCCGCGAGCTGTCGTTCGAGCAGCTGAAGGTCGCGCTGTCGCGCATGCAGTGGTCGACCGAGGCGGCGTCGGCCGGGGACTTCGTGGTGCGCGACAAGCAGGGCCGCTTCGAGCTGAAGATCGCGCGCATCGAGCTGCCGCGCGGCGTGATGCTGTCGCGCTCGGCGCACGGCGGCGTCGAGCTGATCGCGCAGCACGCGTCGCTCGCCGACCTGCGCCTGAAGATCCCGAACCTCGCGGCGTTCGACATCCCCGCGACCGGTTCGGTCGCGCCCGCACCGACCACGCCGCCGCCGCTGCGCCAGGGCCGGCTCCGCTTCCTCGACGCGGTCAACGGCGAGCTGTCGTTTCGCCTGAAGATCGTCCTCGATCTGCCGGTGGTCGGGACGCGCACGCTCGATCAGCACGTCAAGGTCGCGATCAAGGACGGCACCTTCGACTACCGCGCGCTCGAGAACGGCCTGTCGTGGCTCGAGGGTCGCTTCGTCGACGTCGAGGTCGACGACGGTCGCTTCCTGATCGGCTGGAGCGTGCCGCTGATGCCGACCAAGGAGATCATCTCGTGGGCGCTCGACCCCGAGTCGCTGATGAGCGCGGTCTTCAACCGCATCCCGCTGCGCGCGCTCGCCGACTTTCGCGTCCCGGGCGGCGTCCGGCCGGGCAGCAAGGAGTCGAAGGACACCAGCCGTCGCGTGTTGCGGTCGCTGGCGATCTCGGAGGTCGCGATCCACCTGTCGAGCGCCGCGCCGCGCCGCGTCGAGGTCGGCGGTGGCGCGATCCTGTTCGGCGGCGATGACGCGCCCGGGATCGTCGATCTGCAGCTGACCGGTGGGCTCGCCGGCCTGCCGCCCGGGCCGGGCGCACTGAAGTTCGCGGTCGGCGTCGCCGATCTGACGCTCAAGGACATCCACGCCGGCGGGCTGGGCGCGACCGCGGACCGCTTGCACGTCGGGCCGATCGACTCGATCGAGATCGCGTTCGACGGCTTCCGACCGATCTCGCTGACCGCGTCGCTCCACCGCATCACCGCGACCAACCTCGCGCTGGTGCTGGGCGGCGCCCGCAGTTGATCGGGTCCGATCAGGGGGTGTCCGGACCCGGACAGCGATCAACCGGCGCAACTCGCGATGAAACCTCGGTTCAGGTCGTCGGCACGAGACGTGAACAAAGGTAGGTCATGCTGACCTCCTCGCTCGAGCTCGACCTCCTCATGTCGGTGCTCGAGAGCGCCGAGCTCGGCGTGCTGGTCGCCGACGACACCAGCCGCGCGATGTACATGAACGCGAGCGCGCGCTCGGTGCTCGACAGCCCGCTCGGCGTGATGCCGGGCTGGCTCGCCGACCTGCTGCCCGCGCTGCGGGCCCGGGTCGATCGCCACGGTCAGGCGGTCGATCGCTTGGTCCACGGCGAGCTGACGCTGCGCATCCGGGCCCGCGGCCTGGCGCGGCCCGGCACGATCTTGATCGAGATGGCGATCGCCCAGGGCTCGGGCACGCGCCAGATCGCCGAGCAACTATCGCGCGGCCTCGGCCTGCCGATCACCGACGCGCGGCTCTTGTCGCTCTTGTGGCAGGGCCTGTCGAACGACGAGATCGCCAACAACCTCGGCGTCCGCACCGGCACCATCAAGAGCCGCCTGTTCCGCCTCTACCAGAAGCTCGGCGTCCGCAAGCGCCCCGCCGCGGTGCTGCGCGCGCAGGAAGTGCTCGCCGCGTAGCGTCGTGTGGTGCGGCGATTGCATTTCCGCGGGCGATGAACGCGACCGAAGCGGATGATGATTCGTCGATGGACTTTGGCCGGACGGTGGTGCGTCGGCCCGCGGCGGTCGTCGACGCGCGCTGCGCCGACGCCGGCGCAGCCGCGCTCGCGGCTGCGCGCGACCGTGACCTGACGCTGGTCGTTCGCGGCGCGGGCCACGCCTGCGGTGGCCAGGCGCTCGGCGACGGCGTCGTGCTGCGCAGCTACGCGCCCGGTGCCGTCGAGGCGACGCTCGGCGATGGGATCGTCGTCGTGCCGGCGCGCACGAGCTGGCGCGACCTCGAGCTGTGGCTCAACCAGCGCGGCAAGATGGTGCCGGTCACCACAGACTACCTCGCGCTCTCGGTCGGCGGGACGCTGTCGGTCGGCGGCTTCGGCTTCGACTCGCTGACGCGCGGCAGTCAGATCGATCACGTGGTGTGGGCGCGGGTTCGGCTGGCGAACGGAGAGGTACGGCAGCTCGATCGCGGCGTCGAGTTGCTGCGCTTCGTGTTGACCGGGCTCGGCCGGCTCGCGGTGATCGAAGAGGTTGCGCTCGACGTGATCCCGTTCGCGCCGCTGCTGCGCGTCCACGCGCGGCGCCACCCCGACCTGCTCGCGCTCGCGCAGGCGATGGCGTGGCTCGACGATCCGG
>JAYTAJ010001153.1:0-5938 GCA_043737575.1 Myxococcales bacterium
GCGCGGCTTCTCGCAGTTCGGCATCGCCAGCGTCGACGCCTTCGTCCGCGAGGCGCTCGACCGCCTGCCCGGCCTGGCCGGCCGCACCCCGGGCCGCACGATCCTGTCGGGCCACAGCGGCGGCGGCCACGCCGCGATCGAGGCCGAAGGTGCCGGCGGCGGCGCCGCGGGTCGCTTGCACCCGCTGTTCTTGTTCGAGGCGATCAACGGGCCCGACGAGCTGCGCCGCCTCGACGGCTGGGTCCAGCGCAGCCTGGTGCGCGATCTCCACGCGCTCGAGGCCGAGCCCGATCCGCCCGCGCGCCTGGCCTGGCTCGCGCGCCACGGCGTGCAGCTCGTCGCGTACTACCGACCGCACGGCGACTACCACCGCGAGCACGTGACCGGCATCGATCGCCCGGTCGGGCACGTCGAGGGGCTCGGGCCCACCCTCGCCGCGTGGTTCGATCATCCGTCGGCCGCGGTGCGGCGCCTCGGCGGCGGCGCCGCGCTGATCGCGGCGTGGCGCGCGCAGTACTCGGTGCGCCCGACCACCGCCGATCACTCGCGCATCATGGGCCGCGACGACAACCTGCAGCACGCGCTCGGCAGCGTCGCGCCCATCCCGTGATCAGTTGACGACGAGGCCGGCGGTCCAGAACGGGCTGATGTTGTTCGTGCGCGGATCCTGACCGGGCAGCCACATCGGCGCGGCGCTGGGATCGGCGGCGCCCGCCGCGAGCGCGGCCTTGCTGATCGCGCCGACCCAGATCTGCTTGCACTGGGTGACGCCGTTGCCGACGCAGGTCGGGTCGGTGTTGCCCGCGGTGATCCGGTGGCCGTAGTCGCGCTCGCTCGAGAACACCACCCAGTAGTAGTCGCCGCCCGACTCCGGCGCCCAGTGCGGCCAGGTGATGTCGTTGTCGACGGTGCCGCCGTTGAGCGCGGTCAGATCCTTGATCCACGTGCCCGCGGTGTCGGCGAGCATCAGGCGCTGGCCCGACGCCCGCGCCACCGAGAAGTTGCGCCAGGCCTGGCGCGCGGCGTTGAAGACCACCAGCGCGCCGTCGTTGGAGAAGCTCGGGAAGAAGAAGTTCGAGTACACGCCGCCCGGCAGCGTGATCGGTTGATGCACCAGCATCGTCGGCTCGCCGAAGCTGTGGGTGCCGCCCGCGAACGAGTACGTCATCGTCGCGATCGCGCTGTCGCTGATGTCGATCCACTGACCGGGGTGCGGCGTCGACGCGTAGACCACGCGGCTGCCGTCGGCCGACCAGTCGGCCATCAGCGCCGAGCGCGGCGCGCCCGGGCCGTGGCTCGCGACCTCGGCGAGGTTCGACGCCGCGGCGGCGCCGGTGTCGGGATCGTAGAGGCCGAGCGTGCCGTCGGACATCGACACGATCGACAGCGACCGGGTGTCGTCGGGGAACGGGTTGCCGACCGGCGCGAACGTCGTGTACGAGCCGCGGATCGCCCGGTCGTTGGCGTTGACCGCCTCGACCCACGTCGCGGTCGGAGCGTCGTAGCGCAGGAAGCCGGCGTAGAGGCTGTTGCAGTCGTTGGCGATGCAGCGGCTGTAGCCGAGCCGGGTGCCGGCCCGCGACAGCGAGTGACACGACGTGCAGTCGCCGCGCACCAGGGTCGGCGGCGTGGTCGCGCCGAAGGTCTGGTTCATGATGTTGCCGGCCGACGACGCCCAGTAGTAGATCGCGGTCTTGTCGATGGCGTCGTGGGACATGACGATCGCGATCGGCACCGCGGCGTACTTCGTGGTCGGCGTCGCCCGGGCCAGGCCCTCGACGACGATCGTCAGATCGGTGCCGGCCGCGCTCTGGGCGACGAGGTCCCAGGCCCGGACCGCGAGCGCCGCCGACACGTCGGTGGTGTAGGCCTCGACCGCGACGTGGGCCGACGCCAGCGTGACCCGGAACAGATCGCTTCCGGCCGCGGTCCACTGCACCTCGATCGGCGGGATGTTGACCGGCGACACCGCGCGATCGATCGGATAGACGGTGGCGGGCGTGCGCGCGGCGTCGATGGTCGGCGCCGCGGCCTGGAACAGCTGCGGCGCGTCGGCCGGCGCATCGCCGATCAGGATCGTGCCGGTCAGCGTCACGATCAGCTCGGCCGACGCGGTCCGGGTGCCGCAGGTCGCGCGCACCGTGGTCCGCCCGCCGCGCGGCTGCACGGTGACGCTGGCGCCGCTGACCGTGGCGAACCGCGGGTCGACCGCGAGCGCGCACTGCGACGTGATGTCGGTGCGGACGTCGGCGGTCACGCCGTAGACGAAGAACAGCTTCGTGACAGTGCCGTCGAGCGGCACCGCGACCCGGGCCTCGGGCGGCTCGATCACGATCGACTCGAAGCTCTCGGGACCGCCGTCGGTCTCGCCCTTCGGGGCGTTGCCGCACGCGGCGGCGATCAGCGCGAGCGCGACGGCGATGCAGGCGGCCTTCATGCCGCCGATCATAGAGGATCGCTACTCGGAGATCGCGGGATTGTAGCGAGCGTCTCCGCGGGTCGAGACGTACAGCTCGTAGGACGCCAGGTCGAGGTCGGTGGGCAGCGCCGCGTCGATGGTGAAGCTGCCGTCGATGCCGGTGACCGAGCGGCCGACCGGGATGGCGTTGGCGCCATTGTGTCCGACCGGTGACAGCATGACGTCGACCCGCACCCCCGCGACCGGTCCGCGCGGCGCGTCGAGGCGACCCTCGACGACGAAGCTCTCGCCGCGGTAGCCGACCGGATCGGCGAGCGTGATCGTGACGGTCGGGTTCGCCTTCTTGGCGTCGAGGGTGAGGCCAGCGACGTCCTCGCCCGGACCGAACACCCGATCGTCGTCGAGCGGGCCGGCGCCCGAGCCGGGGCCGTCGCCGACCGCGTCGAAGTCGCCGCTGGCCGGCTCGTCGCTGAGCGGGCGGTGGGCCTCGTCGAGCTGGGCCCCGGTCAGCCCGGTGATATCGCCGGTCAGCTGGGTGTAGCCCTCGCTGTACTCCTTGGGCTTGTCGAACGGGTCCTCGCTGCGCGGGCGATGGATGGTCTTGTCCTCGGCGTTCGACACGTCGAGCCGCGCCGCGGCGCCGCCGAGATCGACGCGCTGCCAGCCGCGTTCGGGGAACCACACCTCGACGAAGGCGTGGGCCTCGTTGAAGACGTAGCGGGTCGGGATGCCGATCGCGTTGGCGGTGATCGCGAAGGTCGACGACCGGTGGCGGCACACCCCCGCCTGGTTCTTGAACAGATCCCAGTAGACGTCGCCGGTCGGGTTCGAGATCGGCTTGGCCTGGAAGGCGCGGAAGTAGAAGACCAGCGCGTTGAACGCGGCGCCGAGCTCGTCGTCGTCCTCGATGCCGAGCTCGCTGATCGCGGCCTGGGCCTGGCGCAAGACCTCGGGCGGCAGGGTCGGCAGCAGGCCCTCGCGGTCCGCCAGCTCGCGGACCTTGGCGACGCTGAAGTGGCGATCGGGCAAGGCCGGCGCGAAGTAGCCGGCGTCGGCGTCGGACAGGAACACCAGGCGGAACTGACCGCTGGCGCCGCGATCGTCGGAGCGGACGTAGAAGTTGTCGGCCGAGTCCTTGCTGAAGGTGACGCGGATCGGCGGTTGGGTCTCGTACGACAGGATGCGCATGTCGGGCGCGACCGACGGGATCGCGATCGCGGCGCCCGGGGTCAGCTCGACCATCAGCGACGCCCAGAACCGATCGCGCGAGCGATCGGTGGCGCCGCCGACCGGCAGATCGACCAGGCGCGGATCGCGGATGACGTTCTTGTAGCCAGGGTCGATGCCGTCGAGCGAGCTCATGCGCTTGAACGGCATGACGTCGGGGTTGAAGACGCTGGTGTAGTGCAGCGTGTCGTCGGCGCGGGTGTCGGTGTCGGGCTCGTCCTCGGTGACGCGATCGGTGACCGAGCCGTCGCGGCCGAACACCGGCTCGCCCTGATCCTTCGGCGCCAGCTCCGGCTCCGGCAGCACCTTGTCGCCCGACGCGAAGGCCTCGGGGTTCTTGCCCGCGGTCGGATCGTCGCCGATCAGCGGCGAGCCCGAGCCGGTCGGCCCGGGCAGATCCTCGTGGAGGACGCGCGGCGCGGGCGGCTGAACCTGGCCCCACGCGATCGCCGCCAGCATCGTGCCTAGCCCGAGCACCGAGATCGTCGCCGCGAGCTTTGGCCGCATCGCCATGAAGATACGCCGTGGACACCGCCGCGCCAGGATGGTTCCTTCGGATTCGAGCGCAGCGAGGGTCCGACGGCGCTTCCGGGAGCCGAGGCCTGATAAAGATGGTCTCGTGACCGCCGAGCGCTCCGGCCGATCCGCGGCGGCGATCCTCGCGTGCGCGGGCGCGGGCGGGCACCTCGCGGGCGCCGCCGCCGACGGCTGGTTCCTCGCCGCGGTGGGCCCGACGCACCTCGGCGCCGCGGTCGCGGGCTCGAGCCTGCTGGTCGCGATCGTCCTCGCCGCGGTCGGCGCCCTCGCCGATCGGCGCGATCGCCGCCGCACGCTGGTGGCGCTGGCCGCGAGCGGCGCGGTGCTGCTCGCGATCGTCAGCGTCGCCCACGACGCCGCGCCACGGGCCGCCGCGATCGTCGGCTTCGTCGCGACCAAGCAGATCCAGGCCGCGGTCGAGCTGGCGTTCTGGGTCGCGGTCAGCGAGTGGTTCGACGCGCGGACGATCCGCCGCATGGTGCCGACGCTCGCGGCCGCGGGCGGGCTCGGCGCCGCGCTGGGCGCCGGCCTCGCGATCCCGCTGGCGCGCCTCGGCGGTGCGTCGACGGTGATGCTGGCCGGGGCCGCGGCGTTCGCGCTGGCGGCGCTCGCGACCGGCACCGCGCCGACCACGCGGCGCCTCGGCACCGGCCTCGCGATCGCGCCGCGCGGGCGATGGATCGACGGCGTCGCGGCGATGCGGCGCCACCCGCTCGCGATCGGCCTGGCGATCGTCGTTGCGATCGCGGGGGTGTTCGCGTCGCTCGCCTACGTCAGCCTCGGCGCCGCCGCCGCCGCGCGCCACACCGACGCGGGCGCGCTCGCGGGCTTCCTCGCGACGGTGCGCATGATCGGTCAGCTGGTGATGATCGCGGCGCAGCTGGTGATCGCGCCGCGGCTGATCGCGCGGCTCGGCGTCGGCGGCGCGCTGGTGGTGCCGCCGATCGCGGCGATCGCGGGCGCCCTCGGCGTGGTCGGCGCCGGTGGCCTCACCGCCGCGGCGGCGCTGCAGGTGCAGGCCCGCGTCACCGACGGCGCGATCGCGGGCCCGGCCGAGAAGCTCGCGCTCAACCTCCTGCCCGCCGAGCTGCGCGGTCGGCTCGGCGGCTGGCTCGAGGGCCCCGCCAAGCGCACGGGCGCGATCGTCGGCGGCCTGGTCGCGGCCGCGGCGATGGCGGCGCCGCTGGTGCTGGCGTGGCTCGCGCTCGCGGTCGCGCTGGCGTGGCTCGCCGCGGCGTGGTGGGTCCGCACCCGCTTGCCGCGCTGGGCGCTGGGCGCGCTGGTCGACGCCCGCGACGCCGGCGACTCGGGCGAGGTCGCGCTCGGCGATCGCGCGACGCGGCAGCTGGTCGCCGACCTCGCCGCGGTCGATCCGATCCGCGCTGCCGAGGTCGCGGCGCGGCTGCATCGCCCGGGCGGCTTCGACGCCCGTCCCGACCTCGCGGCGCGCCTCGCCGACGGTGCCGCCGACGGCGCCACGCGCACCGCGCTGATCGCGGCGCTGGCGCGCTGTCATCACCCCGGCGATCGCAGCCGCGAGCTCGCGGCCGCCCTCGCGTTGGTGCCGCGCTCCACCGTCGTCGCCGACGACGCCGCGCTGCTCGGCCTGGCCGGCCGCCTCGGCCGCGGCCACCGGCTCGGGTTCGCCGACGACGATCGCCCGCCGATCGCCGCCGCGGTCGCGATCGCCCGGGCCCGCGCCGCCGACGATCGCGCCGCGATCGCCGCCGCGCTCGACGACGCCCTCGACGACGG
>JAYTAJ010001154.1:0-2586 GCA_043737575.1 Myxococcales bacterium
CCGCGGCTGGCGATCCTCGCCGAGCGCGACGCCCTGCGCCGCACCGATCTGATGTTGCCCGCGGCGGCCGACGCCGCGACGCGCACGCTCGGCATCTCGGTGTCGCCGCTGCGCGACGATCGCGATCGCATGATCGGGCGGGTCGTGAACTTCCAGGACCTCACCGAGCTGCGCAAGCTCGAGGAGACGATGCGGCGGGCCGAGCGGCTCGCCACCGTCGGGCAGCTCGCGGCCGGCATCGCCCACGAGATCCGTAACCCGCTGGCGGCGATCTCGGGATCGATCGAGCTGCTCAGCCACTCGGCCCCGGTGTCCGACGACGATCAGGCGCTGATGGCGATCGTCTTGCGCGAGGTCGATCGCTTGAACGCGCTGATCGCCGAGCTGCTCGACTACGCCAACCCGCGGCCGCGCGAGGTCCAGGAGGTCGATCTGGCGGCGCTGCTCGACGACACCGCGGCCGCGCTGCGGATGGATCGGACCTGGGGCACGATCGCGATCGAGGTCGACGCGCTGCCGCGGCCGCTGACGATCCTGGGCGACGCCGCCAAGCTGCGCCAGGTGCTGTGGAACCTCGCGCGCAACGGCGTCGAGGCCGCGGGCAGCGGCGGCGGCCACGTCTGGCTGCGCGGCACCGCCGACGCGGCGCAGGTCCACGTCGTCGTCGAGGATGACGGCCCCGGCATCGCCGCCGAGCACGCGCCGCGCATCTTCGATCCATTCTTCACGACCAAGGCCGGCGGCACCGGGCTCGGCCTCGCGACCTGCCACGCGATCGTCGCCGAGCACGGCGGCGTGATCGCGGTCGACAGCGCCCCGGGCGCGGGCACGCGCTTCACGATCCGGCTGACGCGCCAAGGCTGAGCACGGCCGAGGTACACTCGCGCGATGTCGATGCCGTGCCCGGTCTGCTCGGGTCACCTCGCGGGGGGCGAGCTGATCCTGGTCTGCACGTCGTGCAAGGATCGCCTCGGGGTCGGCGCGATCCGCGCGACCGGCGAGTTCCGGGTTCCGACCGAGCTGGTCGACGACGGCGCCAGCTCGGGGCCGATGCCGTCGTCGATGCACGGCTGTAACTGGTGCGGCCGACCGGGCGATCAGGTGAAGAAGCTGCTCGGCACCGCCGAGGTCGCGATCTGCAACGAGTGCGTCGCGCTGTGCGCCGAGATCCTGCAGGCCGAGCTCGGCAACGACTGGCGCAGCTAACGCGAAGCCCACTCGAGATGATCCTCGGATCGCGAAGGGCATGTGCCCGCGGGCAAGGCGCGACCGAGGAACGGAGCCGACTTTGCTGAGGCAAAGGAGGCGAGTACCGGAGGGCGCAACGCCGCCCCCGGGCGCAGGACCGAGCGAGACGGGGTCAGCTCAAGTGGGCTTCGCGTTAGGTCAGTCGAGCGGCGGCGGCGCGGGCTCGAGGTCGGCGGCGTCGGTGCGCCACGGCGCGTCGGCGACGGCGCGAGCGGCGCGGCGGCGGTAGTCGTCGGCGTAGGCGGGCTCGCCGCGCGCGGCCCAGGCGGTGGCGAGATCGTCGCAGCGCTCGGCCTCGAGGCGGGCCGGGACCTCGGCGTGCTGCCACAACGCCTCGAGCGCGTGGATCGCGTCGTCGATCTGGCCGAGCGCGAACAGCGCGAGCGCCTCGGTGTGGAGCAGGCCGGGCACGTCGGGGTGCAGCGCCAGCGCGGCGCGGACGTCGCGCAGCGCGGCCTCGGCGGCGGCGCCGTGGGCGCCCGTGCGCAGCGCGGCGTAGGCGCGGTTGTTGAGCCAACCGGCGCGGGTCGACGGCGCGAGGTCGGCGGGATCGATCGCGTCGAGCAACGCGGCGCCGTCGGCGTAGCGGCCGGCCGCGAGGTAGGTCCCGGCGCACGACACCCGAGCCGCGGCGCGGCGGCCCGGCAGCACCGACACCAGCGCGAGCAGCTGGTAGTAGCGGCGGGCGTCGACGAAGCGACCGCTGGTGAACATCGCGTGGGCGAAGCGCGGCACCAGGAGCCGGATGCCGAGCCCGAGGATCGCGATCGACATCGCCGCCAGGATCGCGGCCGGGATGCTGCCGAGGATCGCCGCCGCCACGACGACCGCGGCGGTGACGGCCAGGAGGACAGCGGCCCGCAGCACGCGTCACCTTACGACGCTACTCGACCGCGGCACCGAAATTCTCGCCGGGTCCGGTCAGCACCCGCGTCGGCGTCGTCGGGACATCGGGGGCCATGAACAGATACACCGCGCCGTCGGCGGCGACGCCGATCGCCACGTCCTCGAGGCTGTCGCCGTCGAGATCGCCAGCGCCGCCCGCCCATTGATCGAACGGCGGCTGCGCGCCGGGCAGCTCGACCTCGTTCTGCGGGCCGCAGGTGCACGCCAGCGGGTTGCCGTAGTAGACGCGATACGGCGGCAGGCCGGTGATCGGCGAGACGCTGGCGAGGACCTCGAAGAAGCCGTCGCCGTTGGTGTCGCCGGCCGCGCCGAACAGGTACTGACCGGCGGCGGCCATGCTCTCCAGGCGCAGGCCGGTCGGGCTGCCCGAATGCACGCCGTAGCCGGCGTAGTCGGTGCGGCCGTCGCCGTCGACGTCGCCGACGTACTGAC
>JAYTAJ010001155.1:0-2584 GCA_043737575.1 Myxococcales bacterium
CGGGCCCTTGTACGGCACCCGGCCCTCGATGCCCTCGGGCACCAGCTTCTGCGGCGCGGTCGCCTCGACGTCGTCCTGGAAGTAGCGATCCTTCGAGCCGTCGCGCATCGCGCCGATCGAGCCCATGCCGCGGTACGACTTGTAGCTGCGGCCCTGGTACAGGATGACCTCGCCGGGCGCCTCGTCGGTGCCGGCGAACAGGCTGCCGATCATCACCGTCGACGCGCCCGCGGCCAGCGCCTTGGCGACGTCGCCCGACGACTTGATGCCGCCGTCGGCGATGATCGGCACGCCGCCCGCGGCGACCGCGGCCGCGACCGCGTCGGCGATCGCGGTGAGCTGCGGCACGCCGACCCCGGCGACGATGCGCGTCGTGCAGATCGAGCCGGGCCCGACCCCGACCTTGACCGCGTCGACGCCGGCCTCGATCAGCGCCAGGGTCGCGGCGCCGGTCGCGACGTTGCCGGCGACCAGCTGGATCTTCGGGAAGTTCTTGCGGGTCGCGCGCACGACCTCGATCACGCCCGCGGAGTGGCCGTGGGCGGTGTCGATGCAGATCAGATCGCAGCCCGCGGCGACCAGCGCGTCGATGCGGGCCTCGCGATCGCCGCCGACGCCGACCGCGGCGCCGACCCGGAGCCGCCCCAGCTCGTCCTTGGCCGCGCTCGGGTGCGCCTCGGCCTGCTCGATGTCCTTGATCGTGATCAGGCCCTTCAACCGGCCGGTGTCGTCGATGACCAGCAGCTTCTCGATGCGGTTGTGGTGGAGCAGCTCCTTGGCCGCGTCGAGGCCGACGTCGTCGCCGCAGGTGATGAGCTTCTTCGTCATCACGTCGCCGACCAGCTGCGACAGGTTGCGCTCGAACCGCAGATCGCGGTTGGTGAGGATGCCGACCGGGCGGTGCTCGCCGTCGACGACCGGCAGGCCGCTGATGCGATGCGCCCGCATGATCGCCAGCGCGTCCTCGAGGCGGCGCTCGGGGCCGACCGTCACCGGATCGACGACGATGCCGCTCTCGGCCTTCTTGACCCGCGTGACCTCGCGGGCCTGGGCCTCGATCGACATGTTCTTGTGCAGGAAGCCGACGCCGCCCTCGCGCGCCATGCGGATCGCCGTCGCCGACTCGGTGACGGTGTCCATCGCCGAGCTGACCAGCGGCATGCGCAGCGCGATCTTCGCGGTCAGCCGGGTCGCCACGTCGACATCGCGGGGCAGGACCTCGCTGTACGCGGGCATGAGCAGGACATCGTCGAACGTGAGGGCCTCGCGCAGCGTGTCGCCCAGCATCGGTGCTCCTTGGTACCGGGCGGGAGCCCGATGGGCGCGGACCATACGGGGCGGCGCTGATCGAGGCAACCTGCCTGGGGGGCTTCACGAGGTCGGTGGGAGTGTCCCCCCCACCCTTGTCGACCGCGGTCGACAACATTTCGCGGCGGTCCGGCCGCGCGAGGTGGCGCAACCCTTGCTCTTCGCAGCCTCCATGCGACGCCTACCCATCGCTTGCGCACTCGCGGCCGCCGCCACCTTCGCCGGCTGTGCCGGCGATCCCCCCGACGGCACCGACGTCGACGCCGCGACCAGCGACGGCGGCGGCATCGATGGCGCGCCGGTCGCGGGCCTGCAGGTGACCGGCAAGTCGAAGGACTACTTCACCGCCGTCACGCTGTCGTCGGTCGCGATCACGACGACCGGCATGCAGCCCGAGGTCAACGGCTCGAGCACCGCGACCGGCGACTTCGTCCTCGACGACGTGCCGCCCGGCAGCGTGTTCTACGTCAGCGCCCAGCGCGAGCTGTACCGCCTGACGCGCAACCTCGCGGTGCGGGTGACCGAGGCGTCGGTGATTGCCGATCAGCTGGTGGTGTCCGCCGCCGACACCCGCCGCCAGTACGTCTCGGTCGGCCGGACGCCGACCCTCGGCACCGCGGTCGTGTTCGCCGAGCTGCGCCGCAACAACGGCATGCCGCTCGAGGGCGTGCCCCTCGCCGACATCGTGCTGGTCGACGGCCTCGCCGCGCCGGTCGGGCTCGGGCCGTTCTTCTTCGGCGCCAACGGCGACATCGTGTCGAACCTGACCCTCGCGACCTCGACCGCGTTCAACGGCCGCGCCCGGGTCGCGTTCCTCGACGTGCCGCCCGGCCCGGTCACGCTCAAGGTCTCGACCGTGAACGGCATGGGCCTGCCGGTCACCGAGGACGTCCTGGTCGAGGTCACCGCCGACGGCGCCAGCATCGCCGCCACCGGCGCGATGGGCATGGGACCGGGCATGGGCGCGCGCACGTTCACCGCCGACATCTACCCGCGCCTGCAGACCGCGGCCAACGGCGGCCTCGCCTGCGCCAACTGCCACACCCTCGGCGGCCCCGCCGCGGTCCTGCCGTACGACCTGCCCGTGCAGATGGTCTACGACGCGATCAAGCTGCGGCCGAACGTCATCAACCTCCTCGCGCCCGCCGAGTCGTTGTTCCTCACCAAGCCGCTCTACGAGGATCCGCCGAACCATCCCAACGCGACGTTCCTCGACGTCACCGATCCCGACTACCTGATCTTCCTGCAGTGGATCACGCAGGGCGCGGTCCTGTAG
>JAYTAJ010001156.1:0-5931 GCA_043737575.1 Myxococcales bacterium
CGCAGTGCGGCTTCGAGCCGGGGGAGCTGCGCTGCATCTTCGTCGAGGCCCAGCCGCTCGGCGGCAAGAGCCTCGCGTACCGCATCGTCGACGCCGCGACCGGATCGATCGAGGACGGCTCGCTCGCGGTCGCCGAGCTGCGGACCCGGCAGCCGTGGTCGGCGGTAAGGCTCGACCCTGCTACGATCGATCGGCCGTGATGCTCACCCGTCCTCCGCATCCCGCGCTGCGCCCGTTCGTCAGCGTGGTGTGGGCGGCGACGACCGACGGCGCCGCGCGCGCGGCCCGCGAGCGGGTGCTGCCGACCGGGACGGTGCACCTGGTGTTTCGCGGCGACGGCGATCCGCTGTGGCTGTTCGACGACGTCGACGATGCGATCGGCCGTCGCCTCGGCGGCGCGATCGTCGGCGGGCCGCGCGCGGGCCACTACGTGCGCGACGTGTCGCGACCGGCGGAGTCGGTCGGCGCGATGCTGCAGCCGGGCGTCGCGCCGCTCCTGTTCGGCGTCGCCGCCGCGGCGCTCGCCGATCGTCACGTCGAGCTCGACGCGCTGTGGGGCGCCGACGCCGAGCGGGCGCGCGCGACGATCCTGACCGCGCGCGGGCCCGACGCGCGGCTCGACGCCCTCGAGCAGATCCTGCGGGCGCGGCTGCCGAGCGTGCGCGGCGTCCATCCCGCGGTCGCGGGCGCGCTGCACCAGCTCCGCGCCGGCGCCCACGTCGGCACGATCGTCGACGCCAGCGGCTACAGCCACCGCCGCTTGATCGAGCTGTTTCGCGACGCGGTCGGGCTGACGCCGAAGGTCTACGGCCGGGTCCAGCGGTTCGGCCGGGTGCTGGCGCGGCTCGCCGCGGCGCCGCACACGCCGTGGGCCGACCTGGTGTTCGAGGCCGGCTACAGCGATCAGCCGCACTTCGTGCGCGAGTTCCGCGCCTTCACTGGCGTCGCGCCGTCGACGTATCGCGCCCTCGCGCTGCGCGAGCCGCACCACGTGCCGATCGTCGCGAGCGTGCCGAGTGTGCCGAGCGTCTGAACGCGCGAGGTCAGATTCGTACAAGACCGCCTCGCGGCGATGCGGCATGGTCGCGGCATGTCGATCCATGAAGCCTTCCCGTATCTCCGCCTGAAGAACGCCGCCGCCGCGATCACGTACTACCTCGACGCGTTCGGCGCGACCGAGAAGTTCCGGCTCACCGAGCCGAGCGGTCGCATCGGCCACGTCGAGCTGTTGTTCGGCACCGCGACGGTGATGCTGTCGGACGAGTATCCCGAGCTCGGCTTCACCGGGCCGCAGACCCTGGGCGGCACGACGATGTCGATCCACCTCCACGTCGACGACTGCGACGCGATGCTGGCGCGCGCGGTCGCGCTGGGCGGCACGCTGGTGCGGCCGGCGTCGGACGCGTTCTACGGCGAGCGATCGGGCACGGTGCGCGATCCGTTCGGCCACGAGTGGATGATCGGCCACTCGATCGAGAAGGACGTGTCGCCCGAGGAGATGCAGCGCCGCTACGACGTGATCATGAAGAAGTGATCACAGCGCGACCGGCAGGCGGACCGCGAACAGCGCGCCGCGGCCGAGCTCGCTCTCGACCCAGATCGAGCCGCCGTGCTGGCGGACGATCTCGCGGCACAGGTATAGACCGAGGCCGAGGCCGCCGTGCTTGGCGGCGCCCGCGCCCTGGGTGAACTTCTCGAACAGCTGGACTCGCAGCTCGGCGCTCATGCCCGGTCCGTGATCGCGGACGTCGAGGCGGATCACCTCGCCGAGATCGTCGCCGCTGGCGATCGGGATCCACGCCCGCGAGTCGCTGGGCGGTAGCGGCGGCGCGACCGGATCGCCGGCGCGCACCCGCTCGCGGCGCAGGCCGACCGCGATGGTGCCGCCGTCGGGCGAGAACTTGATCGCGTTGCCGATCAGGTTCGAGATGACCTGGGCCAGGCGATCGGCGTTGCCTTGGGCCGGGCCGAGCGGATCGGTGACGGTGAGCGCCAGCACCAGGCGGCGATCCTCGAGCGCGCGGGCGAAGCCGCCGACCACCTCCTTGACGACCCGCTCGACGTCGACCGGCGACATCGAGTCGTCGACGCGGCCGGCCTCGTGGCGCGACAGCTCGAAGACGTTGTCGACCAGGCGGCGCAGGCGCTCGGCGTCGAGGTGGATGCGATCGAACAGCGCGCGGGCGTCGAGTCGCTGCGGCTCGGGATCGCGGCCCATCTCGGAGTAGCCGAGGATGCCGGCCAGCGGGTTGCGGATCTCGTGGGCGAGGATCGACATCAGCTCGGCCGAGCGGCGGGCGTCGGCGAGCAGCCGGCTGTGATCGAGCGCGAGCGCGAGCGGCGCGATCGCCGACTCGAGCATCGCGGTGTCGAGGGCGCGATCGTCGACGTCGGTGCCGCTGGAGTCGACGTAGACGATGCCGGTGAGACGACCGCGGGCTCGCAGCGGCGCGGCGTAGACCCGGCGCAGGCCGAGCGCGACCACGCTCGACTGCTCGCGCAGATCGGCGTCGAGCACGGCGTCGGCGACCGCGACCGGCGCGCCGGTCGCCGCGACCTTGCGGACGATCGTCCCCGACACCTCGAGATCGTCGCGATCGAAGGTGCGAGCGCCGCGGCCGAACCGTCGCGCCCGGATCTGCGGCCGGCCCTGACCGTCGAGCGTGAGGACGAAGCCGCGATCGCAGCCGGTCGCGGCGAGGACGCTGGCGAGCGCCAGCTCGATCGCGTGATCGGCGTCGCCCGCGGTGGCGGCGCGCGCGACCGCGATCGCGGCGGGCATGGTGATCGCGTCGGCGGGCGCGACCAGGAGGCGCTTGACCGCGCGCGCGCGATCGAGATCCCAGCGCGCGCCGAGCACCGCCAGCTCGGCCTCGCCGGCGCCGAGCTGGAGCTGCGCCTTGTCGTCGTCGCCCGCGGCGTGGGCCAGCTCGGCGGCCTCGATGCTGACCTTCGCCAGCTCGTAGCGAGCGCCGAGCCCGGCCAGGAGCTCGCGGGCGCGGCCGAGGAACCAGCTGGCGCCCTCGAGATCGCCCTGGGCCCGCAGCGCGGTGCCGGCGACCCGATGCAGGACGCCCTCCTCGAAGCGGGCGCCGATGTCCTTGGCGTCGCGCGCGGCCTCGAGCGCGCGGGTCAGCGCCTCGTCGACGCGGCCGACCACGAGGTCGAGCTCCGACAGGCGGCGGCGGGTCTCGATCGCGTCCTCACGGGCGCCGAGCCGCAGGCACTCGGCGAGGGCGCGCTCGTAGCGTTCGCGCGCGGGCCCGACGTCGCCGGCGCGGGCGTCGACCTCGCCGCGGTTGGCGAGCACCATCGCCGCCATGTGGGCCTGGCCGAGCTGCTCGGCGAGGAGGCTGGCGCGATCGAGCGCGACCCGGGCGTCGGCGAGCATGCCGAGATCGCGGTACAGCGAGCCGAGGTTGTTGAGCGCGTGGACGGTCTCGACCCGATCGCCCTGGCGCTCGCTCTGCTGACGGAACTGCTCCCACAGCCGCCGCGCCCGCGGCCAGTCGCCCTGGTAGTAGCAAGCGGCGCCGAGGTTGTTGAGCGAGCGCGCGCGCTGCTCGAGATCGCCCGCGGCCTCGGCCTGCGCGACCGCGTGATCGAGCGCCTCGATCGCGCGCGGATAGTCGCCGGCCTGGATCGCGGCGCGGCCCAGCTCGTGGGCGAGGCCGGCGGCGAGGCGGGGGTCGCCGTCGCCGATCGCGGGCGCGTCGTCGAGGAGCGCGAGGGCGCGGCGCGGCTCGCCGACCGAGGTCGCGATCGCGGCGCCGACCCGGATCAGCTCGGCGGTGAGGATGCGATCGCCCTGGCGGCGCGCCAGCGCGAGGCCGATCGCGGCGTGCTCGGCGCCGCTGGGATAGTCGGCGCCGTGGGTGTGGAGCCAGCCGAGCCGGAGGTGGCAGCGGGCCTCGACCGCGGCGTCGCCGGTCCGTCGCGCCGCGGCGAGCGCGCCCTGGGCGGCGGCGATCGCGGCGTCGGGGTTGCCGCGGCGGCGCTCGAGGTCGGCGATCTCGAGCGCGACCAGCACCGCGTCGATCGGGCCGGCGCCGTCGGCGGCGAGGCGGAAGTGGTGGAGCGCGAGCTCGAGCTCGCCGGCCTGCGCCGCCAGCTCGGCGACGCGCTGGATCAGCGGTCGCTGCTCGCCGGGATCGGCGAGGGCGAGGGCGTCGGTGGCGTGGGCGACCGCGCTCGCCAGATCGCCCGCGCGCACCGCGTCGCTCGCGGCGGCGAGGCACCAGCGCGCCGCGAGGTGGCCGTCGCCCATCGCGCGGTAGTGGCGCGCCATCGACGACGCCGAGACCTCGCCGCCGGCCGCGAGCCGATCGTCCTGGGCCAGCGCGGCGCGGCGGTGATACTCGAGGCGCGCGCCTGGCGTCAGCTCGCGGCCGAGGGTGTCGGCGATCTCCTTGTGCGCGAAGCGGAAGCGGCCGGCTGCCGGATCGGCGATCAGCACGCGCGCGGCGACACCGTCGACCAGCGCGATGTCGACCTCGTCGATCGTCGGATCGATCGCGATGCGGCGCGACCGATCGTCGTCGCTCGGGATCGGCTCGGCGACCGGGATGCGGGTCGACACCGAGATCAGCCCCTCGACCAGCGGCTCGGGGACGCCGTCGCCCGAGCCGGTGACCGTCAGCTCGGGCCCGGAGATGCCGAGGATCGCGGCGAGCAGCTCGCGATCGAACGGATCGCCGAGGATCGCGGCGGCGCGCAGGAAGCCGCGCGACGACGGCGCCAGCGCCAGCAGCCGGCCGAGCGCGCTCTGCCGCGTCGCGGGCAGGAGCGGCACGATCAGATCGGGGCGCGCGGTCCACACGCCGCCGACCCGCGCGATCGTGCCGGCCTCGATCATCGCGTCGAGCGTCGCGACCGCGTGGCCGGGGTTGCCGCCCGAGACTCGCCGCAGCTCGTCGGCGACGCGGGCCGCGACGTCGGCGCCCACCGCCGCCGCGGTCAGCTGGTAGAAGCTCGACTGGCCGAGCGGCGCCAGCTCGAAGCGGCGGCCGCGTGCCGCGATCGCGACCGCGGCGTCGATCGGCGATCCGGCGCTGGTGAGCGGCGGCTCGGGCGAGCGCTGCGCGATCAAGAGCAGCGCGGGGACGTCGGGGATCGCGCGGATGAGGTACGCGAGGACATCGGTCACCGCCGGCGCCGCCTGATCGGCCTCGTCGACGATCACCGCGAGCGGGCGCACCGCGGCGGCCGCGACCATCAGCTCGGCGATCGCCTCGGCCAGCACCCAGCGGCCCGGCCCCGCGGGCGGCGCGCCGTCGGCGAGCAGGCTGGCGAGGTACGGGATCGCCGCCGATCCGGTGCGCGCCCACTGCGGCCCCGCGATCGCGATCAGCGCGCGCGCCAGCGATCGCAGCGCCGCCCACGGCGCGTCGCCGGCCTGGGCCGACACCCGCAGCAGCTCGCCGCCGTCGAGCTGGACGTGGAGCCCCAGCTCGGCGAGCACGCGCGACTTGCCGATGCCGGGCTCGCCGACGATCACGACCGGCGCGCCGCGACCGGTCTTGGCCTCGGCCCACGCCCGCTCGAGCTCGGCCAGCTCGCGATCGCGGCCGAGCACCACGCCGATCGCGATCGGACGCCGCTGCGATCGCACCGACGGGCCGCGGCCCGCGAGCACCGCGGGGTGTCCCGCAGCCTCGGCGATCGCGCGCCAGCGATCGAGGACCTCGTCGGCGCTCTCTGGTCGCGCGCCTGGCGCCGGATCGAGCAGCGCCACCATCAGCTCGGCGAGCGCCGCCGGGATCTCGGGGCGGGTCCGCCGCGGATCGGCCGGGATACCCGCGCGCTGCGCCGCGACCACCGCGCGCGGCGTCGCGCCCGCGAACGGCCGCGCGCCGACCACCAGCTGCCACAGGACGACGCCGAACGAGTACAGATCCGACCGCGGATCCTGTCGCCCCGACCACGCCTCGG
>JAYTAJ010001157.1:0-5920 GCA_043737575.1 Myxococcales bacterium
CGATCCTGGCCCAGCGAGCGGGCGCCGCCACCGCGACCTTCCGGGTGATGCAGGCCGGCGTCGTGATCGCCGAGGCGAGCTACCAGCTCGAACGCAAGGTCGAGAGCGCCGACGCCGAGGATCTGTTCGTGCGAGCCCGGACGCTGGCGGCCCGCCTCGGCCTCCACATGCGGGGCTGGGCCGCCGACACGGGCGTCAACTACACCGCCGCGTTCGCGAACGTGAAGGACGCGATCGCGTCGGACCAAGAGGCCGAGGCGTTCATCAACGACGCGGCGGTCTCGGTCGCGGGCGTGGTGCTGTCGGGGTTCGGTGGCGGTGCGCTCAAGGCCGGCGCCAGCTTCACGAGCGCGTTCCTCGAGGGCTTCTGCAGCGAGCTCGTCGGGAATGGCTCGGGCGTGCTGGTCGAGATCGGCGCCGGCCTGGTGGGGCAGTACATCAAGAAGACGGAGGCCGAGCGCGTCGAACCGCTCCGGCACTTCTTGAAGCTGCAGCACTTCGGAACCTCGATCGAGGATCTCGTGGCGAGCCTCCTGACGTCCTGGCAGGACGAGATGGAGAAGAGCCCGAGCTCCGTCGAAGATCCGCTGCCGCGCATCGAGAAGGCGATGGCGTCCCAGGGGCTCCCGTTCATCGTGCCGACCGCCGACGGGTTCGAGCGCGAGGCGTGGAAGGAGTGGGTCAAGCGCAACGACCTGGAGCACTGGAGCGGGCGCGACCGTGTCGCGATCATCGCCCGCCTCGACGCGCTGGGGGTCGCGTACAAGAAGCTCGGCTCGTACTTCGACGACATGGATCCGAGCGCCCTCGAGAGCGAGAGCTCCACCGAGATGCTCCTGTACCAGCAGCGCCGCAAGGGCCAGGACCAGCGTGACGCCGTCGAGGCCAAGGACTTCTCGGCTCGGCACGACAAGGCCAAGCAGAACTTCGCGGACCGCGGCGCATTCCCGACGATCGTGGCCTCGGGCGAGGCGATCAAGCGGTGATCGCTACAGGTCGTCGCAGACGAAGTCGAACATGTCGACCTCGGGCGCCGGCCCGACATCCGGGACCAGGATCGAGCCGATCGACGGCTTCGGCGTGCCGGCCTCGGGCACCGCGCAGAACGCGTAGTCGCCCTCGGCGCGCATGATCATCCGGGCCTCGACCTCGGCGTCGAGCGGATTCGAGATCGTGGTGTTCACCGCCTCCGACCGGATCGTGATCGACAGGTCGAAGGGCCCCTCGCTGGCGTCCTCGGGGAAGGTCCCGATGATCGTGGTCTCGGACACCACCGCGCCGTCCGCGGCCGACAGCATGCTCAACGACAACAGCAGCTGGCGGGTCTCGGGGTCGAGCGTCGCGGTCCCGATCAGGCGGATGTTGTCGACCGTGGTGCCGTCGGCGCGGGTGCGGGTCAGGCCGACCAGGTAGTCGCCGTCGAGGTGGGGCAGGTGGCCCTCGACATCCTCGATGCCGATGAAGGTCTGGCAGCCACCCAGGATGGTGACCGCGACCGCAGCCGCAACGAACGAGACCCGGGACATCGGCGCGGACTGTAGCACTGCTGTCGGGGCGCGTGCGCCGCCGCTGCATCTGGCGATCCCACCTGCGCCGTTATGATGGCCGTTCATCCTTCAAAACGGAACCGTTATAGCGTTGACATGTCCGTTATCGCGGAGCATCGTCGAGGCAACCTGGGAGCCATCGCATGACCACCGATCAGTATCGCTTCGAGACGCTCGCCCTCCACGCTGGCTACGAGCCCGACCCGACGACCGGGTCGCGCGCCGTGCCGATCTACCAGACCACCAGCTACAAGTTCCGCGACGCCGACCACGCCGCGGCGCTGTTCGCGCTGAAGGAGTTCGGCAACATCTACACGCGGATCATGAACCCGACCAACGACGTCTTCGAGAAGCGGCTCGCCGCGCTCGAAGGCGGGGTCGGCGCGCTCGCGGTGGCGTCGGGCCAGGCCGCCGAGACGCTGTCGCTCCTGACGATCCTCAAGGCCGGCGACGAGCTGGTCAGCGCGTCGTCGCTCTACGGCGGCACCTACAACCTGTTCAAGGTCACGCTGCCGCGGTTCGGCATCACGACGCGCTTCGTCGACTCCAACGATCCCGGCGCGGTCGGCGCCGCGATCAACCCGAAGACCAAGGCGGTCTTCATCGAGGGCCTCGGCAACCCGCGGCTCGACGTGCCCGACTTCGCCGCGCTCGCCGCGATCACCAAGGCCGCGGGCGTGCCGATCATCGTCGACAACACCGCGGTGACGCCGGCCCTGTCGAACCCGATCAAGCACGGCGTCAACATCGTGGTCCACAGCGCGACCAAGTACATCGGCGGCCACGGCACCGCGATCGGCGGCGCGATCGTCGACGGTGGCAACTTCGCGTGGGACAACGGCCGGTTCCCGGAGTTCACCGATCCCAACCCCGGCTACCACGGCCTCAAGCTGTTCGAGGCGTTCGGCAACCTGTCGTTCATCTTGAAGGCGCGCGTCGAGCTGCTGCGCGATCTCGGCCCGTCGCTGTCGCCGTTCAACGCCCACGCGTTCATCACCGGGCTCGAGACGCTCAAGCTGCGGGTCGAGCGCCATTCGCAGAACGCGCTGGCGATCGCGCGCTACCTGCTCGCGCACCCCAAGGTCGCGTGGGTCCGCTACCCCGGGCTCGAGGGCGATCCATCGCACCGCCTGGCCAAGAAGTACTTCGAGGGCGGCTTCGGCGGCCTCGTCACCTTCGGCGTCAAGGGCGGCGTCGACGCCGGCAAGCAGCTGATCAACACCGTCAAGCTGTTCTCGCTGCTCGCCAACATCGGCGACGCCCGCAGCCTGATCATCCACCCGGCGTCGACGACCCACCAGCAGCTGTCGCCCGACGAGCAGCAGGCGACCGGCGTGACCGGCGATCTGGTGCGGCTGTCGGTCGGGCTCGAGCACGTCGACGACATCGCCGCGGATCTCGAGCGAGCGCTGCAGGCGCTGTGACCCGCCTGGGCGCGCCGCGGCGGTTCGAGCTGGTGGCGCCACCGCTGGCGCTCGAGGCCGGCGCGCGGATCGAGCGCCACGTCGTGCGCGGCTGGCACTGGGGCCCGGCCGAGGATGGCGCGGTCCTCGACGCGCTGACCGTCCGGGTACCGGACAATCGGTGGCAGGTGGTGGCGCGCTCGACCGGCGAGCTGGCGGCGCTGGCGCGGCGGGCGCCGCGCGGTGGCCTCGGCTTGTCGCCCGCGATCCCGACGGTGCTGGTGGTCCACGCGCTGACCGGTGACGCCGACGCTGGCGGCGACGACGGCTGGTGGGCGCCGCTGATCGGGCCGGGCCGCGCGATCGATCCGACCGTCGTGCGGGTGGTGTGCTTCAACCTGCTCGGCTCCTGCTACGGCAGCAGCGGCCCGGCCGACGGCGGCTTCCCGCGCCTGGCCGACGACGCCCACGCCGCCGAGCTGACGCCCGCGCGCGGCGGCTTCGCGGTGCCCGCGGTCGATCTGCCGGCGACGATCACGACCTGGGATCAGGCGCGCAGCATCCTCGTCGCGCTCGACGCCCTCGGGCTCGAGCGGATCGAGCTGGTCGCGGGCGGCTCGCTCGGCGGCATGGTCGCGCTGGCGCTGGCCGCGCTCGATCCCGATCGGTTCGCGCGGGCGCTGCCGCTGGCCGCGGCCGCGGCGGCGGCGAGCTGGATCCTGGCGTGGAACCACGTCGCGCGGCAGGCGATCCTCGCCGATCCCGATCGCGCGCGCGGCCTCGAGCTGGCGCGACAGCTCGCGATGATCACGTACCGCGCCGAGGCCGGCCTCGAGGCGACCCAGGGCCGCGACCAGACCAGCCCGACCTGGTCGTCGCGATCGCGCTACCGCATGCAGACCTACCTCGAGTACCAGGGCGCCAAGCTGCGCGCGCGCTTCGATCCGCGCGCGTACCTGGCGCTGCTCGGCGCGATGGACCACCACGATCTGGCGCGCCCGCCCGCGCCGCCGACCGCCGACGAGCGCTGGCCGATCCGGGTCGCGCCGCCGCCCGCCAGCCTCGCCGCGTTCGGCCAGGGCCCGCGCGCGGCGCGGCCGCCGTCGTGGGGCCTCGATCGGATCCGCGCCGCGACGGTGGCGGTCGCGATCGACAGCGATCGGTTGTACCTGCCGGGCCACGGCCAGGCCGTGGTCGACGCGCTGACCGTGCGCGGCGTCGACGCCCGGCTCGAGACCATCACCAGCGTCCACGGCCACGACGCGTTCCTGATCGAGTGGCCACAGCTCGACGCGATCGTGCGACGCGCGCTCGGCGTCGCGCCGTCGCGCCGCCGCTGGGAGCCGCGGGCGCTGGCGCTGCCCGGCATCGTCGTCCGTCGGGCCTGATCGCGGCGTGTAATGTCGGGGCCGGTCGCGACCTGTCCTCGCATGCAAGCTGCCGCACTCCACCCCGAGCTCCCTCTCGTCGACGACGCCAGCCTCGCCGCGGTGACCGCTGATCCTGGCGTGGTCCTGGTCGACTTCACCGCCGCGTGGTGCGGCCCGTGCAAGCAGCTGAAGCCGATCTTGCGCGAGCTCGCCGCGCACTACCGCGGCCGCGCCCGCGTCGTCGTGATCGACGTCGAGGCCAGCCCGATCGCGGCCCAGGCCTTCCGCGTGGTGTCGATGCCGACGATGGTGCTCGTGCGCGGCGGCCGTGAGGTCGGGCGCCTGATCGGGCTGCGGCCGGCGCGCTACGTCGCCGGCGCGATCGATCGCGCGCTGGCGGGCGACGTCGCGATCGCGGGGCCGTGAGCTGCACCTATATATAGGTGTCAGCCGACCATATATAGGTGTCAGCCGACCAGCAGCACGCCGACGAAGCGATCGGCCGGCATCAGCCGCGACAGCGCCAGCAGCTCGTCCTCGTGGGTCGCGTGGGCGCGGCCGACCAGGACCACCGCGTCCATGCACGCGGCGGCGCTGGCGTGCTCGCCGATCAGCTCGAAGCCGGTGAGGTCGCACAGGATGTGCGCGAAGATCTCGGCGCCGTCGAGCAGCAGCCGCGCCAGCGACGGCACGACCTCGCCGGCGCGCTCGACCCGGGCCGGGGTCAAGAGCGCGAGGGAGCCGGCCAGCCAGCGGGTGGCGAAGACCTCGTTGGCGTCGTCGGTGCCCGACAGCTCGACCAGGCCGGGGTAGCGGACGTTGGCGTCGACGACGGCGATGGTCGCGCCGGTGAGATCGCACAGCGCGGCGCCGATCTGGATGAGGAGCGGCGGGATCGCGACCAGCGGATCGCTGGGCACGAAGCCGATCGCCTTGGCGCCGCTGTCGATCAGCTGGCGCGCGACGCGGACGCACGCGGTGCGGACCTCGGGCAGGTGCACGTCGGTGGCGAGCGAGATGCCGAGGCGATCGAGCGGCGCGTCGTCGGCCACGCCGCATGGTAGCAGGCTTGCGCCGCCTCGGGCCGCGCGGTAGTTGACGCCGTGATCATCGCGCACGTGCTGTCGTCGTTCGGCGTGGGTGGGCAGGAGCGGGTGGCGCTCGACCTCGCGGCGGCGCAGCTCGGCCGCGGCCATCGCGTGATCGCGGTGTCGCTGGCGCCACCGCCCGAGGGCGCGCTCGCCGACGAGTTCCGCGCGGTCGGCGCCGAGGTCATCGACGTCGCGAAGGGCCCGGGCACCGATCTGACGCTGGTGCCGCGGCTGGCGTGGGCGCTGCGCCGCCGCCAGGTCGAGATCGTCCACACCCACAACCCGCTGCCGCTGATCTACGGCGCGCCCGCGGCGCGGCTGATCGGCGCGGTCGCGATCCACACCAAGCACGGCGTCAACCCGGGCTCGCGCGGCCACCGCATCCTGCGGCGTCAGGCGGCGCGGCTGGTCAGCGCGTTCGTCGCGGTGTCGACGGTGACCGCGCAGCAGGCCCGCGAGCAGCGCGACTGTCCGCCCGAGCGGCTGGTGGTGATCGCCAACGGCATCCG
>JAYTAJ010001158.1:0-2577 GCA_043737575.1 Myxococcales bacterium
CGGGCGTCGTCGACGACGTGGCGGTGCAGCGGCGATCGCGGTGCTCGCGGTCGCCAGCGGCGCGTCGGTCGCGCACGCCCAGGTCGCCACCGAGCCGAAGGACTTCTCGGTCGAGCGCTTCGCGCTGTCGGGCACCAGCGGCGGCATCCTCGGCGTCGAGTCGGCGGCGCTGGGCCGGCCATGGGACTACGACGTCCACCTCTGGCTCGGCACCGCCAACGATCCGCTCGTCATCTACATGGACGACGGTGCCGATCGCGATCGCGCGGGCGCGCTGGTCCACCAACGCACGGGCGGCGAGCTCGGCGTCAGCCTCACGCTGCACGAGCGCCTCGGGCTCGGCCTCGACGCGCCCTTGATCGTCGCGCAGACCCGCGACGCGACCTCGCCGGGCGTGGTCGGCATGCTGTCGGAGATCGGCGGCGTCGGGCTCGGCGATCTGCGGGTGAGCCCGAAGCTGCGCCTCTTGCGCCAGCACCACGAGGGCGTCGATCTCGCGATCGTCCCCGAGGTCGTGCTGCCGACGTCGTCGGGCGAAGACTACCGCGGCGACGCTGGCACCGCGTTCGCGCCGTACCTGGCGCTGTCGCAGCGGGTCGGCCGCGCCCGCTGGGCGGTGAACGTCGGCTACGTCTTTCGCCGCGGCACCGCGGTCGGCAACCTCGTCGTCGACGACGAGCTGCGGGCGCGGGCCGGGCTCGGCGTCGACGTCACCGACGCGGTCGAGCTCGACGCCACGGTGTCGGTCGCGACCGCCGCGAAGGATCCGTTCGCCGACTTCGCGCGCAACCACGTCGAGCTGGTCGGCGGCCCCGCCGTCGCGCTCGCCGATCACTGGCACCTGTTCGCCGCCGGCGGCGTCGGGCTGCGCGACGGCTACGGCACGCCCGACTGGCGCGCGCTCGCCGGGTTGCGCTTCGCGGCCCGCGGCAGCGAGACGACCGATCTCGACGGCGACGGCCTCATCGCCGAGGATCGCTGCCCGCGCCAGGCCGAAGACTTCGACCGCTTCGAGGACGGCGACGGCTGCCTCGATCCCGACAACGATCGCGACCTGGTGCTCGACGTCGCCGACGGCGCGCCGCTCGATCCCGAGGATCGCGACGACTTCGAGGACGCCGACGGCGTGCCCGATCCCGACAACGACGCCGACGGCATCATCGACGACGCCGATCGCTGCCCGCTCGAGCCCGAGACCTCCAATGGCTTCGCCGACGAGGACGGTTGCCCCGACGAGCCCGACGCCGACGGCGACGGCCTGAGCGACAAGGTCGACGTCTGCCCGGACCAGCCCGAGGACGTCGACAGCTTCAAGGACGAGGACGGCTGCCCCGAGGACAACGACGAGGACGGCGTGCTCGACGCGGTCGACGGTTGTCCGATGGCGGCCGGGCCGGTCGAGAATCGCGGCTGCCCCGACACCGATCGCGACGGCGACACCGTGGTCGATCGCCTCGACAACTGCCCCGACGAGGCTGGCACCGTCAAGAACCGCGGCTGCAAGGACAAGCAGCTCGCGGTGCTGAGCGGCGGCTCGATCGAGATCCTCGACGTCGTCTACTTCAAGACCAACAAGGACGTGATCCAGCCGCGGTCGTACCCGCTGCTCGACAGCGTCGCGACGATCATCCGCAACCACCCCGAGCTGCCGACGATCACGATCGAGGGCCACACCGACGACGTCGGCGACGACTCGTACAACCTCGACCTGTCACAGCGCCGCGCCGAGGCGGTGCGCGCGTACATCATCGCCCAGGGCATCGACGGCGCCCGGCTCGACGCCAAGGGCTACGGCGAGACCCAGCCGCTCATCCCGCGCAAGGACAAGCGGTCGCGCGCCGCCAACCGCCGCGTCGAGTTCCGCATCCAGGGCGTCGGCTCGACCAACAGCGGCCCGACCGACGACACCATCGGCAAGTGATCACGGCGCGACGATCTTCGCGGCCTCGGGCAGGGTCGGCTGCCCGTCGGGGCCGAGGCGCACCGTCGGCAGCGGGCCGACGTCGCCGGTGATCAGGCGGGCGCCGCGCTGGAACGTCAACCACGACCACGCCCACGACAGCATCACGAAGAAGCGGTTCTTGAAGCCGATCAGATAGAAGACGTGGATGACCCACCACAGCAGCCACGCGAAGAAGCCGTGGCGGCTGGTCTTGCCGATCATCATCACCGCCGACGATCGGCCGATGGTCGCGAGCGAGCCCTTGTCCTTGTAGCGAAAATCGCGGCGCGGCTTCTGCGCGAGATCGGCGACGATCATCGCGGCGGCGTGGCGGCCGCCCTGGATCGCGCCCTGACACACGCCCGGGACCTGCTTGCCACGCTCGACGCACAGCGCGAGATCGCCGACGACGAAGACCTCGCGGTGGCCGGGGATCGACAGATCGGGCTCGACCTTCACCCGGCCCGCGCGATCGAGCGGCACGCCGAGGCTCGTCGCGATCGGCGACGCTTGCACGCCCGCGGCCCACAGCACGGTGCGCGTCGCGAGGCGCTCGCGGCTGCCGTTGGTCAGCTCGACGTCGACGCCGGTCGCGTCGATGCCGACGACCTTGGTGTTGCAGCGGACCGTGACCC
>JAYTAJ010001159.1:0-5916 GCA_043737575.1 Myxococcales bacterium
CGATCGCTGGTGCCGACCGGCTCGCCGTACTTCGAGTCGGCGGTGTGGACGGTCCGCGGCACGTTCATCTTCGCGGGGCTGTGCCTCTACGTCTTCGCCATCCGCGTCTTCTTCACGTTCTACTCGACGGTGTCGATCGTCGGCGTGTCGGTCGGCTGCGCGGCGCTGGTGCTGGTGCTGTCGATCATGAACGGCTTCGAGGCCGACCTGCGCACCAAGATCCTCGGCTCGAACGCGCACATCCAGATCAGCAAGGACGAGGGCGAGTTCACCGAGTGGGAGGCGGTCCGCGCCCGGGTCGATCGCGTGCCCGGCGTGGTGGCGTCGACGCCGTTCGCGACCAGCGAGGTCGTGGTCGCGGCCAACAGCAACTACTACAACGTCATCATCAAGGGCATCGACGTCGCCAGCGCGGTGAAGGTCACGGCGCTGCAGAAGAACCTCGAGGACCCCGACGCGCTCGCCAAGCTCGAGCCGCTCGTCGCCGACGAGTACGAGCCGCCCGCGGTCGAGCCCGGCTCGGCGCCGCCCGGCCCCGACACGATCGATCCGGCGCCGTCGGATCTGCCGACCGGCGGCGATCCGATCGACTACAGCGATCCGTTGGCGCCGGCCGGTCCGGTGCCGGCCCCGCCCGTGCTCGATCCGGCGCCGACCGACTTCGCCGACGGTGCGGCGATCGACGCCGACGCCGCGCCGCGCGACTTCTCGGGCGGGCTCGACGCGCTGATCGTCCGCGACCCCAAGCCGGGTGAGCTGCCGACCCCGCGGCCGGTGCGGGGCAGCGCCCGGGTGTCGAGCCTGTCGGGGGTGCTGGTCGGCCGCGAGCTGGTGAAGCAGATCCACCTGTACACCGGCCAGGAGGTGCGGCTGGTGTCGCCGCTCGCCGACCCGATGAACCCCGACGCCAACGGCTCGCCGATCCCGTTCAACCGCGACTACCGCGTCGCTGGCCAGTTCTTCACCGGGATGTACGAGTACGACCTGAAGCTGGTCTACGTCACCCTCGACTCGCTGCAGCGGTTCTTGCGGCTGGGCGACGCGGTCGACGGCATCGAGGTCCGGCTGCGCGACGCCGACTCGGTCGACGAGACCGTGGCGCGGTTGCAGGCCGAGCTCGGGCCCGCCTACCACGTGCAGGGCTGGCGCGAGCTGAACCGCAGCCTGTTCGCGGCGCTCAAGCTCGAGAAGATCGCGATGTTCCTGATCCTCGCCATCATCATCGTGGTCGCGTCGTTCTCGATCGTCGGGACCCTGATCATGACGGTGATCGAGAAGGGCCGGCAGATCGCGCTGCTGAAGACCCTCGGCGCCAGCGACCTCGCCATCGTCGTGGTGTTCGTCATCCAGGGCTCGATGATCGGCCTCATCGGCGGCGCGCTCGGCGTGATCATCGGGCTGACGGTGGCGACCGCGCTCAAGGAGTTCGGCTTCGGGATCAACGCCGAGGTCTACTACATCGATCGGCTGCCGGTGCAGATCGACTACGCGACGGTGGCGCTGGTGTTCGTCTCGGCGCTGGTCATCAGCTTCGCCGCGACGATCTACCCGTCGATCCTCGGCGCCCAGCTTCGCCCCGCGGTCGGCCTCAAGAAGAGCTGACCAGCGCGCTGCGCGCGCGCGTACCCGGCGAGCGTGACGCCAGCGCATGGCGGCTGTGAACCGCGGGTCATGACCCCGCCGCGGCGTCCACGCAAGTCCGCGCGATACCGCGCCGACGCCCGTGGCATGACGGTTGCTGTGGTCCTCGTCATGCGCTGCCTGGTCACCGCCTCCCTCCTCACGACGGCCCTCCTCGCCTCCGCCTCTGTCGCCTCCGCTGGCACCTATGTCTCGCTCGGCCTCGGCGGCACCCCGTCGCCGCAGGGCACGCTGAAGATCGCCGCCTCCTCCGGGTCGAGCGACGTCGAGCAGCGCCGCGCCGGCCTCGGGTTCAGCTTCGGACAACTCGCGATCGAGGCGACCGCCGCGCGCTACGCCCTCGGCAGCGGTCACGCCACCGCGGTCGGCGTCCACGCCCGCCTCGGCATCCCGATCGAAGGCGGCTTTGGCGCCTACGCGCGGGTCGGCGTCGAGCGCGCGTGGCTCACCGATCTCGCGCCGCGCCTCGGCGACAGCGCCGACGGCATGGTCGGCGGCGTCGGCCTCGAGTACCGCCTCCGGGCGCCGCTCCTCGGCCAGGCCGCGATCTGGGCCGAGGTCAGCCAGGATCAGCTGACCTTCGCCGACGACAGCAAGGGCGGGGCTCGGATGTGGACCCTCGGCGCCAGCGTCGGCTTCTGATCGCGCGCTCGCGGCGTCGCGCTCCTCCGATCCCGTAGGCAACCCGGTGACGGTAGCTGGGGTCCAAGTGCGTTGACAGCTCCCAGCCCGACGACTAAGTTCCGGCGCCGCCTAGAGATTCGCGTGACCGACGACACCAACGCCCCGCTGATCGAACCCTCCGCTCGCGCGATCCCAGCGCCGCTCTCGACGCGTCGACCCGGGTCGGTCGGCGCGCGCGTCGACATCGTCGGCTTGACCAAGGAATACATGCACGGCGGCGTCCTGCTGCCGGTGCTCACCGGCGTCGAGATGCACCTCGCGCCCGGCGACATGGTCGCGGTGGTCGGCACGTCGGGCGTCGGCAAGTCGACGTTCCTGCAGATCCTCGGCACGCTCGATCTGCCGACCCGCGGCTCGATCCAGTTCGACGGCGAAGAGCTGACGACGATGGGCCCCGAGCGCCTCGCGATGTTCCGCAATCGCAAGATCGGGTTCGTCTTCCAGTTCCATCATCTCCTGCCCGAGTTCACCGCGCTCGAGAACGTCATGATGCCCGGTCTGATCCAGCGCCTGCCCAAGCTGGCGATGCGCAAGCGCGCCGCCGACATCCTCGGCCGGGTCGGCCTCGCCAAGCGGCTCACCCACAAGCCGTCGCAGCTGTCGGGCGGTGAGCAGCAGCGCGTCGCCCTGGCCCGCGCGATGGTCCTCGAGCCCGCCCTGCTCCTGGCCGACGAGCCGACGGGCAACCTCGATCGTCACACCGGCCAGGAGATCCACGAGCTGTTCATCGAGCTCAACCGCGAGCATGGATCGACGCTCCTGGTCGTCACTCACAACCCGGAGCTCGCACGCTTGATGCCGATGTCGCTGAAGATGGTCGACGGCGGACGCCTGGTCCCGGTCAAGAAGGGCGAGCAGCCGATGGAGCTCGATCTCGGAGCCTCGACCGCCGCGGTGGCGCCGTGATCGCGGTCCGCCTCGCGCTGATCGGCGCCTGCGCCGTCGCGGTCACCGCCGCCGCGATCGTGGTCGACGACCGCGCCGCCTGGGCCCAGTCCGATCCCGCCGACGCCAGCATCCCGCGCATGATCGGCCGGCCGATCGATCGCATCCAGTTCCGCGGCAACCGCAAGGTCGAGGACGACGCGATCCGGGTCAACCTGATCTCCAAGGTCGGCACGACGATCGACGCGTCGAAGATCCGCGACGACGTCCGCGCGATGTGGAAGATGAACTTCTTCTCCGACGTCACCGTCGAGGCCGAGCTCGGCCCGGGCGGCGGCGCGATCCTGACCTTCGCGGTCAAGGAGAAGCCCTCGGTCCGCAAGGTCCTCATCGACGGCGCCAGCGAGCTGGGCCTCGACAAGGTCAACGGCGTCATCGACCTCGAGCGCGACGCGATCCTCGACGTCTCGAAGGTGAAGCAGAACAAGGAGAAGATCGCCGACCTCTACATCCGCGAGGGCTACTACCTCGCGACGGTGGACTACGAGGTCAAGCCGATCAACGAGGCCGAGGTCGACGTCTGGTACACCGTCGAAGAGCACGCCAAGGTCGAGATCCGCGACGTCGAGTTCATCGGCAACAAGGAGATCTCCGACGAGGAGCTGCGCGCGTTCATCCAGACCCGCAAGGGCGGCGCGCTGGCGTTCCTGTCCGACTCGGGCACCTTCAGCGAGGAGGCCTTCGAGCGCGACCTGGTGATCATCAGCGCCCACTACTGGGACAAGGGCTACGCCGCGGTGAAGCTCGGCACGCCGCAGCTGCAGCTGTCGCGCGACAAGAAGTACATGTACCTGTCGATCCCGATCGACGAGGGCCCGATCTTCGACATCGCCGAGGTCCGCTTCAAGGGCTCGCTGATCGGCACCGAGGAGAGCCACCGCAGCCGCACCGCGACCCGGGCCGGCAACCGCTTCAGCCGATCGGATCTCGCGGGCGACCGCGAGCGCCTGTCGAACTACTACATGGACCAAGGCTACGCGTACGCCAACGTGTCGCCGATGACGATCCCCGACATGAAGAAGCACACGATCGCCCTGGTCTGGGAGATCGAGTCGGGGAAGAAGGCGTACTTCGAGCGCATCAACGTCCGCGGCAACTCGAAGACCCGCGACAAGGTCATCCGCCGCGAGATGAAGATCAGCGAGGGCGAGCTGTACTCGGCCTCCAACCTCGAGGAGTCGCGGCGCCGCGTCACCGCGCTCGGCTTCTTCGAGAAGGTCGACATCTCGACCAAGCGCGGCTCGTCCGACGAGCTGGTCGAGGTCAACGTCGAGGTCAGCGAGCGTCCGACCGGCACGTTCCAGATCGGCGCCGGGTTCTCGTCGGTCGAGAACTTCATCGCCCAGGCCCAGGTGTCGCAGAACAACCTGTTCGGCCGCGGCCAGACCCTGGCGCTGCAGGCCCAGCTGTCGAGCCTGCGCCAGCTGTTCCTCCTGCGCTTCGTCGAGCCGTACTTCCTCGACACCAACTGGACGTTCGCCTTCGACCTCTACAACCAGAGCCGCTCGTTCGACAACTTCTCGCGCAACGCGGCGGGCTTCAGCCTGACCTGGGGCTACGGGCTGTCGTACTGGGCCCGCGCCTACGCGACCTACAAGCTCGAGGACGTCGGCATCTCGACCGGGTCGGGCGGCTTCGCCAGCCTCGGCGCGATCCGCCAGCCGGTCGATCGCGAGCAGGTCGCCAACCTGTTCCGCGGCGGGGTCACGTCGTCGGTGCGGGCGTCGCTGCAATGGGACTCGCGCAACAACCGCCTGTTCCCGACCGGCGGCTGGTTCAACTCGGTCTTCGTCGAGTACGCCAGCAAGTTCACCGGCTCGGAGAACGTGTTCTGGCGCTGGGGCGGCTACGTCCGTCACTACCGCGAGCTGTGGGGCCCGTTCGTCCTGCACCTCAACGGCGAGATCGGCGTGACCACCAGCACCGATCGCCTCGGCGTGCCGATCAGCGAGCGCTACCTCATCGGCGGCATCTACGACGTCCGCGGCTTCCGGCCGCGCTCGCTCGGCCCGGTCCTGCGCACCGGCATCAGCCCCGACGGTGGGCTGTCGGCGCTGCCGCTCGGCGGCAACATGCAGCTCATCTTCAACAGCGAGGTCGAGTTCCCGCTGATCAAGCGGCTGCAGATCTCGGGCGTCGTGTTCTTCGACATGGGCAACGCCTACAACCTCGAGGCCCGCTACTGCAGCGGTCTGTCGAGCGTGACCACCAACATCTCGTCGAAGTACGACCCGTGCTTCCGCTTCCCCGAGTCGATCACCAACGGCATCCGCAAGTCGGTCGGGTTCGGGTTCCGCTGGTTCTCGCCGATCGGTCTGCTCCGCTTTGAATGGGGCATTCCGCTCGATCGTCAGCCGCAGGAAGACCCGCTGGTCTTCGAGTTCACCATCGGCAACTTCTTCTGAGTTTCTGGGAGGGCTGTCGCCAGCCCTCCCCGCAGTTTTTCCGGGAGGGCTGTCGCCAGCCCTCCCCCCATCGGGGGCATGCCCCGACGGGTCCCCCCACCAAGACGCGCAAAGCTCGAGGCGCGTGGTATTCACGGAGGCACCATGCTCAGCTCTCGCTTCACCTCGATCGTCACTGCTCTCGGCATCGCGCTCGGCATCGGCGTGGTCTCCGCGCCCTTCGTCGGTCTGGTCGACGCGG
>JAYTAJ010001160.1:0-2575 GCA_043737575.1 Myxococcales bacterium
CGCGACCGCGACCGCGACCGCGGCGAGCAGCCCGTCGCGATCGAACGGCTTGGCGATCAGCCGCTGGCCGGGCCCGGTCTGGCCGCGATCGTAGCCGGACATGAACAGCACCTTCACCGCGGGCCGCACCACCACCAGCGCCTGGGCCAGCTCGCGGCCCGACATGCCGGGCATGACCATGTCGCTCAGCAGCAGATCGATCGGGCCGCAGTAGTTGACGGCGAGCTCGAGCGCGGCCGGCCCCGACACCGCGGTGAGCACGAGGTAGCCGGCCTCGGTCAGGATGCGCTCGCTCAGGCGGCGCACCGCGTCGTCGTCGTCGACGACCAGCACGGTCGCCCCCGCGATCAGCAACGCCGGATCCGACGCCGCGCTGGCGATCGTGCACGGCAGGTAGACCCGGAACACCGCGCCGCCCGCCGGGCGCGACGCGACGGTGACCTCGCCGCCGGCCTGCCGCACGATGCCCTGCACCATCGCCAGCCCGAGCCCGGTGCCCTTGCCGGGCGGCTTGGTCGTGAAGTACGGCTCGAACACCCGCGGCAACAGCTCGGGCGCGATGCCGCTGCCGCGATCGGCGACCTCGAGCACGACGTGGGGTCCGACCCGATCGCCGTCGACCGGGAACCCCTGCAGCGACACCGCGAGGGACACCTCCCCGCCGTCGGGCATCGCGTCGCGGGCGTTGACCAGGAGGTTCATCATGACCTGCTCGAGCTGATCGGGATCGATCCGCACCGGGGGCAGGTCGTCGGCGATGCGGGTGACCAGCGGGATGTGCGGGCCGAGGGTGCGGCCCAGGGTTCGCTGCAGGCCGCGCATCAGGCGGCCGACGTCGACGACGACCGGCTTGGCGGCGTCGCGACGGCTGAACGCGAGGAGCTGGCGCGTCAGCTCGGCGGCCTTGTTGGTGGCGCGGATGATCTCGCGGGCGTCCTCCTTGCGATCGGCGGTCGCGGCGTCGGCCTCGAGGAAGCTGGCGTTGTTGAGGATCACGACCAGCAGGTTGTTGAAGTCGTGGGCGACGCCGCCGGCCAGCTGCCCGAGGAGCATCAGGCGATCCTGGTGGGCGGCGCGCTCCTCGTGGGCGCGCTGCTCGGTGACGTCGGCGACGACGACGACGGTCTCGCTGCCGTCGCCGGCGATCGCGGTGGCGAGGGTCAGCGCGCGCGGCGGCCGCCCGACGGTGACGATCGGCGGGTCGAGCTCGGCCAGCCGGGCCGGATCGACCCCGGCGATCCGCTCGACCCGCTGGCCGGCGCGGATCTCGCCGAGCAGCGCGGCGCGATCCATCACCCACGGGTTGGCGAGCACGCAGCGCTGCCGATCGTCGAGCACGACCACGCCGACCGGCAGATCGTGGACGACTCGCTCGAGCCGCTGCCACTGCTCGTCACGCACGGTCTGGATCTGGGTCACCAGCAGCGCGTTCTTGATCGCGAGCCCGGCCTGGGCCGCGACCGCGACCATCAGCTCGAGGTCGGCGGGCCCGAACCGCGCGCCGTCGCCCTGACAGTCGAGATGGACCACGCCGAGCCACTCGGCGCTGGTGTGCTGGTAGAGGATCGGCACCACCATCAGCGACCGGATGTCCTGGGCGATCAGGCTCTCGGAGCGCTCGACGACGTCGCCGTCGGCCAGCTCGGTGAGCAACAGCGGCCGGGGATCGGCCATGACCTGGCTGAGGATGCGCGTCGACAGCGACAGCACCGGCTGGCCGCCCGCGCGATCGCGGGTCGTGGTCCAGCGCGGCGTCCGCGACTGCGGATCGTAGACGACGATGGCGCCGCGGTCGGCGCGGACCAAGGACAGCAGCGTGGCGATCACGCGCTCGCTCAAGATCGCGATGTCGTGCTCGACGCCGATCAAGCGCGACAGATCGACGACGGCGCGCAGCCGGCGCAGCTCGTCGGTGTCGCCGGCGACCGCGGCGACCGACAGCCGCAGCGCGATCGGACCGATCAACAGCTCGTCGCCGTCGCGCAGGACGGCGTGGCTGATGCGCTGGCGGCCGACGAAGGTGCCGTGGCGGCTCCCGAGATCGCGGATGGTGACGGTGCCATCCTGGTTGTGGAAGAGCTCGGCGTGGGCCAGCGCGACCATCGGATCGTCGAGCTGGATGTCGGCCTCGGGGCCACGGCCGATGCGCGCGCGGGCGCCGACCGCGTGTCTCCGCTGGCTGGCGAGCTCGAAGAGGGAGACGGCGGGCGACATCGGATCGAGCCTCGACGACGGCCGCGGCTGCGGTCGAATCTTCGCAGTCGAACCGAAGGCCGAGCAAGGGTCCTGGGCCGACGTCGGGGGCGCCGGCGCGGGCGGCCAGCGGATTGACCGCGCAGCGGTGAGCTACACCCCGCCGCGGTGGCCGCGATCAATCGCCGAACGGCGGCAGCTCGGTGGTCACCAGCCCGCCCTGCCAGCCGGTGCGGCAGGTGGGCAGCGTGTCGGCGCACGGCGGGATCGCCGCGGCGACCTGGAAGAACCGCGTCGCCTCGGGCTCGTCGATGCAGGTGGCGCCGTTCGCGCTCCACCGCGCCTCGAGCGGCCACGCCGCCTCGTCGAGCTGGACGCCGTC
>JAYTAJ010001161.1:0-2572 GCA_043737575.1 Myxococcales bacterium
GCGCCTGCGGCGTGGTCGTCGACGGCGACCCAGCAGCCGCCGTCGGCGCGGCGAGCGCCGATGCGGACGGTGTCGATCGTCGGAGGGCCGGTGCCGGGCGGTGGATCGCTGGTGAAGGTGAGCGTGCGGCGGACGCGGCCGAGCGCGGATGGATCGTCCCAGCGGTCGACGCGGAGCTGACCGAGCCAGTCGGGCAGCGCGATCGCGTCGGCGGTGACGGTCGCGCGCGGCGGGGCCTCGACCAGCCACTCGCCGATCAGCTCGCCGCGAACGAGGCTCGCGGGCGCGACGCCGGTCGCGCGGATCGCGGCGACGCGCAGCGGATCGAGGCGCACCAGCGCGCGATCGCGGAGACCAGCGCCGGCCGCGGTAGCGGCGGCGCGCGCGTCAGCGGTCAGCTCGAGGACGGCGGGCTCGTCGCCGCGGCGGATCGCGACGCGATCGGCGTCGCGCCACACCTGCCACGCCTGGGTCTCGCCGTCGGTCGTCGTGATCTGCCAGCGCGCGGCGCGGCGCGGATCGTCGGTCGCGGCGACGGGTCGCACCACCGCGGGCAGCGCCAGCGCGCGATCGAGCGCGTCGATCACCGCGGGGTCGGCGGCGCGCTCGCCGCCGTCGGCGAGCAAGCTCCAGGTCGCGCCATGACGCACCGCCTCGACGGTGCGGCCGTCGCGCGTCACCGCGAGGCGCGCGAGCGCAGCGGTGCCGTCGAGGGGCTGCGGTGACAGCGCGGCGGGCGCCGCGGCGGCGGTGGCGGCGGCGACCACCTCGTCGAGCGCGGCGCGGGCGACGCAGCCGACGCCGATCGTCGCCTCGACCTGCACCGCGTCGGCGGCACCCGGGCACGGGCCGAACCACGCCAGCTCGGCGGGCGCGGCGCCACCGAGCACGCGGATCGTACCGATCGGATCGCCGCGGACGCCGTCGTCGAAGCGCGTCAACACCAGCGCGCCGAGCGCGGCGATCAGCACGGCGCGCCGCGCGGGCGCGAGCCGCACCGACACGCCGTCGTCGCGGCGCACCAGCGCGGTCCCGGCCAGCACCAGATCGAGGCCGGGCCCGTGGAGCTCGACGCCGGTCGGCGCGGTCGTCGCGAAGCCGCGGCGCACCCGCAGCTCGTCGAGGCGGCGGTCGAGGGCGCGGCCGACCCACGCCGGCACCAGCGCGACGCGATCGGGCGGCACGCCGACCCAGCGCTGCCCCGTGGCGGACAACGGCGCCCCGAGCGCGATCGTCGCGTCGCCGCGGGCGTGGATCACGCGCACCGTCAGCGGCGCGGTCGCGAGGCCGGCGCGTCGCCACCCGTCGGCGCCGCGGCTCCAGCGATCGACCCGCGCGGTCGCGATCGCCGACAGCAGATCGCGCACCGCGATCGGATCGGCCGCGCCCGCCGACGGCGCGGTGACCCGCGCGACGCCGCCGTGGATCGCGATCGCGATCGTCGGCTCGCCCGGCCGCGCCAGCTCGACCGCGGTCACGGCGCGGGCGTCGAGGCCGGGCACCAGCGCGGCGCGCTCGGTCGCGATCGGGCGGCGATCGGTCAGCACCACCGCGGCGGCCAGCACCGCGACCACCGCGGTCATCACCAGCGCCTGCCACGCCGCGCCGCTCATGCGCGCCGCCGTCGCCGCGCGATCAGCGCGAGCAGCGCGACCATCACCAGCGGGATGCCGACGATCACGACCGCCGCCAGCGCGCGGCGCTCGCCCGCGGTCATCACCAGCCGGACCTGGTCGCCGGCCTTGGGCGGCACCGCGATGTCGGGGGTGCGGCCGACCAGCCACGCCAGCGCCCGCGCCGCGAGCAGATCGGTGCCCTGCCCGCGCGCCGCCGGATCGGCGCCGATCGCCTCGGCGCCGCCGAGCACGACCACGCGGGTCGCGCCGCGCTCGACGGTGGCCGCGATCGCGATCGGCGTCGCCGGCTCGACCCGATCGATCCCCGCGCGATCGCGCGCCGTGTACGCGCCGCGTGACGTCCACACCAGCGGCGTGGCGCCGCCGACGATCGGCCGCGCCCGCTGCCAGATCGTGACGCGGCGATCGCGAAAGCCGGCGACGATCGGGTGGTCGGCGTAGCCATCGGTGACGCGGAACCCGAGCGGCAGATCGATCGCGGCGTCGGGATCGAACACCCAGGCCTGCGGCGCCGCGATGCCCTGGGTCGCCAGCACCCGATCGACGCCGCTCGGCGGCACCAGCGTGCCGTCGGGGCTCGCGACCTCGCGCCCCGCCAGCGCCACCAGCAGCGCGCCGCCCCCCTCGAGGTAGCGGCTGATCGCCAGCTGCACCGTCGGCGCCAGCTCGCTGGTCGCGCCGAGGATCGCGACCGCGGCGCACGACGCCGGGACCGGATCGAGGGCGTCGTCGTCGATCGGCTCCATCGCGATCGCGTCGTCGGCGAGCCGGGCCGCGACCGCGCCCCAGCCCGCGCCGTCGTCGTCGAGCCCGAGGGCGCCGTGGCCGCGGGTCACGCAGATCGTGCGCGGCGCGTCGTCGGCCAGCTCGGCGAGGGCGCGGGCCAGCGCGTGCTCGATCTGCAGGCGGGTGAAGGTCGGCGCCGCCAGCGCGTC
>JAYTAJ010001162.1:0-2572 GCA_043737575.1 Myxococcales bacterium
ACCCAGCGCTCGTACCCGGGCTCGCTGTCGGGCGGCATGCGCAAGCGGGTCGGCCTGGCCCGGGCCCTGGTGCTCGAGCCCGAGATCCTGATGTTCGACGAGCCGACCACCGGGCTCGATCCCCTCGCGACCCGCAACGTTGACGAGATGATCCTGTCGGCCTGCGAGCGGTATAAGGTGACCTCGGTGGTGATCTCGCACGACATGGCCTCGGTGTTCCGCATCGCCGATCGCATCGCGATGCTGCACGAGAAGAAGATCCTGGCGTCGGGCACCGTCGACGAGATCCGCGCGTCGACCTTGCCGTACCTCTACGAGTTCATCCGCACCTCGGGGGTCGCCGCCGCCGGCGTCGCGCCGCCGCCTGGAGTCGTCACGTGAAGGGCATCTCCGCGGGCGTCAAGGTCGGGCTCCTGGTGCTGGCGCTGCTCGGCGGCGGCTACACCGTGTGGAAGAGCCTCGGCGCCGATCCCGCCGGCTCGAACAACATCACGCTGTGGGCGCGGTTCCGCGACGCCTCGGGCATGCCGGTCGGCAGCAAGGTCGTGGTCGCGGGCCTGCCGGTCGGCGAGATCACCAGCCTCGAGATCGACGGCCGCTACGCCAAGGTGCGCTTCAAGGTCCGCTCCGACATCCCGGTGTGGTCGAGCGCGGTCGTCTTCAAGAAGGCGGCGTCCTTGCTCGGCGATCACTACCTCGAGATCGATCCCGGCAGCCCCGAGGGCGCGGCCGATCCGGGCACCCTCAAGCCGTCGACCCGGCTCAAGTCCGGCGATCAGATCACGGTGGTCGTCGAGTCGACCTCGCCCAACGAGCTGCTGCGCCGCATCGATCAGAGCCTGCCCAACGTCGACGCGGTGCTGCTGTCGGTGAAGGATCTGTCCGAGGACATGCGGCGGCTGGTCAACGGGCCGATCGCGTCGGTCGCGACCCGCGTCGACGATCTGGTGCAGCGCGAGTCGCAGACCGTGCGCGACATCCTCGAGCGCGCCGACCGCGCGGTCGGACGCATCGATCAGATCGCGATCGACATCCGCGCGATCTCGGGCGGCGCCGACGAGCGGGTGAAGGCGATCCTCGCCAACCTCGAGGAGGCGTCGGCCGAGGCCAAGGCCCTGGTCGCCGCCGCCAAGGACGAGGTGACCCAGACCGGCGACAAGCTGCGCGAGAAGCTCGACCTGGTCGATCAGGTCGTCGCCAACACCGCCAGCATCACCGAGAAGATCGATCAGGACAAGGGCACCCTCGGCCGCCTGGTCAACGACCCGACGATCGCCGAGAACGTCGAGACCATCACCGACGACGCCAAGGGCTTCCTCGGCACGCTGTTCAAGATGCAGACCTACGTCGGCCTGCGCTCCGAGTACAACGTCTTCGCCGGGCTGGCCCGCCACTACATCTCGATCGAGCTGCACACCCGGCCCGACAAGTTCTACCTGATCGAGGTCGAGAAGGGCCCGCGCGGCGGCTACCCGACCACGACGCTCGAGTTCGATCCGTCCGTCGACGCCGACAACTGGATCCGCAAGACCACGATCGACGACAGCTTCCGCTTCACCTTCCAGTTCGCGAAGCGCTTCGATTGGCTGACCCTGCGCTACGGCGTCAAGGAGTCGACCGGCGGCGTCGGCGCCGACGCCGACGTGCGGATGTGGGATCGCAGCCTGCGGATGTCGGTCGACGTGTTCGACGCGTCGTTCGATCGGTTCCCGCGGTTGAAGCTCGCCGCCGCGTTCGAGATCTTCCGCGGCATCTACATCCTCGGCGGCATCGACGAGGTGTTGAACGCCCCGGACACGCTGACCATCCGGCCCGACTCGTCCGACGTGCCGATCCAGTTCGAGGAGTTCCGGTTCGGCCGCGACGTCTTCGCGGGCGCGATGATCCGCTTCAACGATCACGACCTCGCGGCGCTGCTCGCGGTCGGCGGCTCGGCGCTGTCGGGCGCCGCGAAGTAGTTTTTACGGAGGACTCACTCCTCGTAGAGCGCGCCGCAGCGCTCGACGACGGCGGGGACGCCGGGCTCGGGCGTCATCGCGCCGTCGCCGCCGTACTGCTTGCGGGTGTCGGTGTCGAGCGTGCGGGCGCCGGCGATCGCGCCGAGGACGGTGGCGCCCTCGGTGGCGGTGCGCTCGAAGCCGGGGCGGGTGACGCGGTACAGGCCGAAGTGCGGGCGGAAGCCTTCGGCCCACTCGAAGTTGTCGTAGAGGCTCCAGTAGTAGAAGCCGCGGACGTCGACGCCGTCGCGCTTGGCGCGATCGATCTGCTCGAGGATCCGGACGATGTTCTCGGCGCGGCGCGCGCCGGTGTCGGTGGCGATGCCGGACTCGGTGACGACCAGCGGCAGGCCGGGGTAGCGCGCCGCCATCGCGGTGAGGATCGTGTACATGCCGGGCGCGTAGAACTCGTAGCCCATCGTCGGCACGCAGTAGGTCGGATCGAGCGGCGGCAGGCATGCGCCGAAATCGAAGTTGCCGAAGCACGGCGTCAGGCCGAGCTCGCGGATCGCGGTCGACTGGCCGGTCACGCCCGCGCGGAAGTAGTACTGCACGCCGAGCCAGTCGAGCTTGCC
>JAYTAJ010001163.1:0-2572 GCA_043737575.1 Myxococcales bacterium
CCGGCGCCGCCCGGCCGGTAGAGGAACGTCTCCTCGCCCTCGACGTCGGCGTTGACGATCGCGACCATCGTCGACGTGCCCTCGGGCACCGTCACCCGCTCCCCCAGCTCGAAGCGAGTCTGGCCCGCGACCGTCGCCGCCTTGGCCTGCGCCTGGGTCGAGCGACGCAGCGACTCGTAGTCGATCGTCGCCGCCTCCTCGGTCTTCTCGTCCTCGAGATAGCCGTCGTCGTCGTCGGCCTGCGAGCCCGCGGCGGCGCCGAGCGCCGACTCGTAGGTGCGGCCGGGCACGGGGATGTTGCGCGTGTAGTCGGCATTCGGCTTGGCCGACGGCCGACCCGGCGGCGACGGCGGCGGCGGCGGCATCGGCGCCGGCTGCATCGACGGCGACGGCACGTAGGTCGTCTCGCCGACCATCGCCTCGGCCTGGCGCTGCACGCCGCGCTCGGTCAGATCGGGACGCGCGATGTCGCGCGGCGAGTGCAGGTCGTAGCGGAACGCGATCGGCGCGCCCGAGGTCAGCGCCAGCTGGACGTCGCGCCACTCCTCGCCGCTGGTGTTGTCGACGACCGCCCACGCCTGCAACAGCGCCTTGCCCTGGCCGCCGTCGGGCAGCACCACGCGGTAGGTCGGCTTCCACATCGGCGCCGCGACGACGTAGCTCACCAGCAGATCGTGCGTGGTCGCGCCGGTGAGGCGGATGCTCACCGCGACCTGCTGGAACATGCCCTCGCCCGCGCTGGCGTCGAGGGTGCGGTTGAACTGCATCGCCAGATCGCCGTCCTCGAGGCGGACGTCGCGCACCTTCGACAGCATCACCACGTGCAGCTCGTCGCCGTCGAGCAAGGTCACCCGATGATCGACCCGCGGCGGCTGATCGTCGCGGCCGGCCGGCTCGACGATCTGCTCGACCATCGCGATGCGGCCCGACATCGTGCCCTCGGTCGTGGTCAGCGTGACCGCGCTGCCGCGCAGCGCGTCGAGGACCTCGGCCAGGCTGCCCTGGCCCGGCCGCAAGGTCGCGAGCGCCGCGTTCGCCCAGGTCTGGGGATCGAGCGGCATCGACACGCTCACCGCGCGGCCGCTGGTGCGCTCGACCACCGTCAGGCTCTTCAGCAGATCGTTCACCTGATCCTTGCGGACCTTGATCGTCAGCATGTCGCCGCGCACCTTGCCCGTGCGCTCGAAGTAGCCGACGCCGTTGCGGTACAGCACCACCCGATCCAGCGCCAGCGGCGGCGCGTCCGCCGTCGGATACCGCGCGCGGCTCTGCGGCCTGCACGCGAGGACTGCCACCGACGCCACCGCCAGCACCACGAGCTTTCGAGCGATCATGCGCCGACCCTACATCGATCGCCGGCGGGCGTGGGAATGGCGGCGGTGGCGGGGCGGGTTCTGGCGCCATGGACGCAACGCACGCAAGACGGGAGCGGATCGGGGCCGTCGTGGCGGTGGTGGCGACGGTGATCGGGCTGGCGGTGAGCGCGGTGTTGCTGGTCGACAGCGTGAGGCCGACGCCCGCGTTCTGCGCCGAGGGTGGCTGTGCGGCGGTGCGCGCGACGGGGTGGGCCAAGCCGCTGGGCGTGCCGCTGCCCGCGCTCGGGCTCGGGTTCTTCGCGCTGATGCTCGGGCTGACGCTGGCGGGGCCGCGGGCCGCGACGGTGCGCGCGGCGATCGCGGGCGCGGGGGCGGCCGGCGCGATCGGGCTCCTCGTCGTGCAAGGCGCGGTGATCGGCGCGTGGTGCCAGCACTGCTTGATCGCGGATGGCGCGGCGATCGCGCTGGCGGCGGCGGTCGGGCTGGGGCGCGCGCGGGCGTGGCCGAGGCGGGCGTCGTCGACGTGGGCGTTCGCCGCGGTGGTCGCGGTGGTCGCGGTCGGGGTGCCGCTGCGCGGGCTCGAGGACGACGCCAAGGCGCCCGCGATCGCAGCGACCCCGGCCGCCGCGCTGCCCGCGCCGATCGCCCGCGAGCAGCGCCCGGGCGTCGTCACGATCGTCGACTTCATCGACTTCGAGTGTCCGTTCTGCCGCGCGATGCACGGCCGCCTGGTCGAGGCGATCGGCCAGGCCGGCGTGCCGACCCGGATCGTCCGCAAGATGACGCCGCTGGTCCGCATCCACGCGGGCGCGCTGGCCGCGGCGATCGCGTGGTGCTGCGCCGAGCGCCAGGGCCGCGCCGACGCGATGGCCGAGGCCCTGCTCGCGGCCGAGCCGAGCGAGCTCACGCCCGCGGGCTGCGAGCGCCTCGCCGCGTCGCTCGGCCTCGATCTCGCGCGCTATCGCCACGACGCTGCCGATCCCGCGATCGTCATGCGCATCGAAGCCGATCTCGCCGACGCCGCAGCGGCCAAGGTCGAGAAGCTGCCGACGATCTACATCGGCCGCGAGGCCGTCATCGGCGGCGCCGCCACCGTCGACGAGCTGGTAGCGTCGCTGCACCGCGCCGCGAGCTGAGCTACACGAAGTCCCGTTTCCGGAAGATGGCACAGGCCGCGACCAAGAGGGCGGCGATCCACAGCACACCGTGGCCGAGGGCGGCGCCGACGTAGGCCCAGCTGACGAAGGCGCCGTGGA
>JAYTAJ010001164.1:0-5894 GCA_043737575.1 Myxococcales bacterium
AGTCGCCCGAGGGCGACCACTTCTTCATCATGGAGTACCTCGACGGCAAGACCTTGGCCCAGGTCTTGACCCGCGAGCGCATCTTCGCGGTCCACCGCGCGCTCGACATCGCCGCGCAGATCGCCGACGCCCTCGCCGCGACCCACGACGCCGGCATCATCCACCGCGATCTCAAGCCCGACAACGTGATGCTGTGTCAGCGGCCCAACGATCCCGACTTCGTGAAGCTCCTCGACTTCGGCCTCGCCAAGATGATGGCCGAGGGCCCACAGAAGCTGACCGCGGCCGGCGTCATCCTCGGCACGCCGCAGTACATGTCGCCCGAGGCGTGCGAGAGCAAGAAGGTCGATCACCGCGCCGACATCTACGCGCTCGGCGTGCTGCTGTTCCAGATGCTCACCGGTCAGGTGCCGTTCGACGGCGAGTCGATGGGGTCGATCCTGATCAAGCAGGTGATCGAGGCGCCGCCGGCGCCGCGCGGGCTGTCGCCGATGATCCCGCCCGCGGTCGAGCAGATCATCCTGCGCTGCCTCGCCAAGTCGCCCGACGCGCGGTTCCAGACGATGGCGGTGCTGCGCGCTGCGCTGATGGATCCCGATCGCTATCTGGTGAGCTCGCCGCCGATGATGCCAGCGGCGCAGCCGAGCGCCGCGGCTCAGGCGACGACGATGTACGCGGTCGGCACCAACGCCGCGCTCGGCATGCAGGCGACCGCGGCGCTGCCGGCGGCGAACACCCGCGCCCTCGGCCTCGCCCAGCTCGGCGGCGCGCCGACCGCGGCGATCGCGATCGCGCCAGCGCCGCCGCGCGGATCACCCGCGGCGCACCAGGCGACGATGCTGGTCGACACCAGCTTCGGCGGGCCGACCCAGCAGGTGAACCAGAACGCGACGCTGATGGTGATGGCGGCGCCCGAGCCGCCGCGCTCGCAGGAGCATGCGAGCTATCCGACCGCGGCGTCGCCGCGCCCGCCCGAGCCGATGGCGCCGATGCCGCGCTATCCGACCGCGCCGCCGATGATCCCGCAGGTGCCGCAGAACCACACGATGGTGATCGCGACGCCGGTCGGCTACTCGTCGCAGCCGCCGCGCAGCAAGGCGCTGCCGTGGCTGATCGTCGGGATCGCGATCGCGCTGGTCGTCGGCCTGACCGCGGTGCTGGTGCTCGGCACCGGCGGCGGTGGCAGCGCCGCGGCGGCCGACGGCGACGAGCCGCCGCCGATCGATGGCGGCCGCGCCGCCAGCGCCAGCGCCGACGCCGCAGCGGTGGTGGGCACCATCCCCGTCGACGCCAGCGCGCCGCCGCCGATCGCCGATGCCGCGGGGCCGATCGCGATCGCCCGCGTGCTGATCACCAGCGAGCCGAAAGGCGCCCAGGTCCTCGACGCCAGCGGCGCCGTCCTCGGCATCACGCCAACCACGATCGATCTGCCGGCCGACGGCGTCGAGCGCACGCTGACGTTCCGCCGCGCCGGCTCGAAGCACCGCACCAAGACCATCGCGGTGACCGGCGAGATGACGGTGTCGGTGCTGCTCGATCCCGACCTGCCGAGCGGCGGCAGCGGCGGACGATCCGGCAGCGGTCGGCGCCCCCCGACCGGCGGCAGTGGTAGCGGCACCGGCAGCGACGGCTCGAACGACGTCATGGAGCCGGATCTCAGCCGGTAGCGACGGCGTTGCGCCCGCGCGCCGGATCGGCGACCCTCGGCCGGATGATCCCGCTCGCGATCGTGCTCGCCGTGCTCGCCGCGGCGACGATCGTCGTCCTGCTGCGACGGCGCCAGACCGCGGCGGCCCGCGCCACCGCCGATCAGGCCCGCGCCGACGCCGCCGCGCTGGTGGCGTCGGCCAAGCTCGAGGCCGCGGCGCTGCGCCAGGCCGCCGAGACCGCCGCCCGCACCGAGGCCCTCGCCGCGCGCACCACCGCCGCCGACGAGCTCGACCTCGGCCACACCCGGCTCGCGACCCGCGAGTCCGCGACCGGCGCGACCGCCGCCGAGCTGATCACCATCACCGACGAGCTCGATCAGCGCGAGGCCGCTCTCGCCGCCGAGGAGCAGGACCGCCGCGCCAAGAGCGATCGCGCCCGCGGCCTCGACAGCGACCTCGCGCGCCGCGAGCGCGAGGCCCGCGCGCTGCTCGAGACCCGCGCCGGCGTCACCGGCGCCGCGCTGATCGCCGACCTCGGCCGGGCCTGGACCGAGGAGGCGATCGCTCAGGGCGCGGCCCAGGTCCGCGCGGTCGAGCAGACCGCCACCGATCCCGCGACCGATCGCGAGGCGAAGCGGATCATGGAGATCGGCGCCGCCCGCTACCAGAACCACTTCCTCACCGAGCGCAACATCTCCAACATCCGGCTCGAGCCGCAGGTGATGGAGGCGATCCTCGCGAGCGATGGCGCGGTCCACGCCGCGCTCGAGGCGGTCGGCGGCGTGAAGGTGCTGGTCAACGAGGAGCAGACCGCGGTGCGGCTCGACGGCCAGGACAGCCTCGGCCGCGAGATCGTGCGCCGCGCCCTCGGCAAGCTGATCAAGAAGCCCGAGACCGCGCGCGACGCCCAGAGCGCGCCGACCGAGTGGGTGACGAAGGTGAAGGAGCACCTCGACGCCGAGGTCCGCACCCTCGGCAAGAAGGCGTTCCAGACCCTCGGCGTCCAGCGCGCGCATCCCGAGATCGTGTGGCTGGTCGGCGCGCTCAACTGGCGCACCAGCTACACCCAGAACCAGTGGCTCCACGCCGTCGTGGCGTCGTTCCTCGCCGGCATGATGGCGGCCGAGCTCGGCCTCGATGAGAAGCTCGCGCGGCGCGCGACCTTGATGCACGACATCGGCAAGGCGCTGACCCACAAGATCGAGGGCTCCCACGCGGTGATCGGCGCCGACATCGCGCGTCGTCTCGGCGAGCCCGAGCTGGTCGCCAACGCGATCGGCTCGCACCACGCCGACGAGCCGGCCAACTCGGTCTACGCGTACCTGGTCGCGGCCGCCGACGCGATGAGCGGCGCCCGCCCGGGCGCTCGCCGTGAGGCCGCCGAGGGCTTCTCGACCAAGGTCGACGATCTCGAGCGCATCGGCGCCCGCCATCGCGGCGTCGATCGCGCCCACGCGGTCCACGGCGGTCGCGAGCTGCGGGTCTACGTGCGCGAGCGCGAGTGCGACGATCTGCGGGTCGTCGAGCTGTCGGGCGAGATCGCGGCCCAGGTCTCCGACGAGCTGGTGTTCCCCGGCCAGATCAAGGTCACGGTCATCCGCTCGTTCGAAGCGGTGGCGACCGCGTCCTAGCGGGCGGACCGCTTCCTCCTAACGGCGCAGCGAGCGGCTCGACAGGACGAGGGCGAGGAGGGCGATGGAGCGGAGCACCTGCATGGGTCGCTCGAGAGACGCCCTGCACGACACATATTCTCGTGTCGCATGCGCCGACCTCCGACCCACACCTTTACGTCAGGGTTCGGCTTGACACCCACGGAACCGCCCTCCATAGTCCGTCTCGCGTCATCAAACCTCACCTTGACGTGAGAGTCCGATTGATAGAGCCGTATGGAAAAACAGGAAGATAAGCTACTTCGAGTCGGAGAGCTCGCGAAGGCGGCTGGCAAGACCGTCCGCGCGATGCATCTCTACGAAGAGCTGGGCCTTCTGGAGCCTGCGGCGCGGTCCGAGGGCGGCTTCCGCTTGTACGGCCCCGATGCCCTCGATCGCATCCACTGGATCGTCAAGCTCCAGGCGCTCGGCTTCACCCTCGCCGAGATCCAGGGCTTCACCGCCGACTTCCGCGAGGCCGGCACGGGCAAGCAGGCCACCGATCGCGCGCGCGCGGTGTTCGCCGCGAAGCTCGATCAGATCCGCGAGCAGCGGGCCCAGCTCCAGGTCATCGAGAACGATCTTCACGAGGCGCTCGCGTACCTCGACTCCTGCCAGACCTGCACCACCGAGTACACGCCCCACGACTGCGGCGGCTGCGGCCACCACGGTCACGATCGCGACAAGGCGCCGCCGCTGTTCGCGGGTCTGTCGCGCCGCGACGCCGCGCGCGACAACGTGCCGCTCACGATCGTCCGGTCCACCCGCTGAAGGCACTTATGACCACCGCCACCACTGATCAATCGCAGTCGCAGTCGCAGACCCACAACGCGCAGACCCCAAACCCGGGTCGCCTGGTCGCGCCGCCGGCGTCGGTGAAGCTGCCCATCTTCATGGACAACCACTCGACGACGCCGGTCGATCCGCGCGTGCTCGAGACCATGCTGCCGTTCTTCACGCAGCACTTCGGCAACGCCGCGAGCCGCAACCACGTCTTCGGCTGGACCGCCGAGGCCGCGGTCGACCACGCCCGCGCCCAGATCGCGGCGTTGCTCGGCGGTGACGCCAAGGAGATCGTGTTCACCTCGGGCGCCACCGAGTCGAACAACCTCGCGATCAAGGGCGTCGCGTCCTACTACAAGAAGCAGGGCAACCACATCATCACCGTCGAGACCGAGCACAAGGCGGTGCTCGACACCTGCAAGCGGCTCGAGCGCGACGGCTTCACCATCACCTACCTGCACCCGGCGACCGACGGCCTGGTCACGCCCGAGCAGGTCGTCGCCGCGATGACCGACCAGACGATCCTCGTCAGCATCATGCTGGCGAACAACGAGATCGGCGTGGTGCAGCCGCTCGCCGAGATCGTCGCCGCGGTGAAGGCGCGCAACCCCAAGACGCTGGTCCACTCCGACGCGGTCCAGGCTGCGGGCAAGATCCCGTTCGACGTCGAGGCGATGAAGCTCGACCTGGTCTCGGTGACCGCGCACAAGATGTACGGCCCCAAGGGCGTCGGCGCGCTGTGGGTGCGGCGTCGTCCCCGCGTCCGCATCGATCCGAGCATCGACGGCGGCGGTCACGAGCGCGGCATGCGCTCGGGCACGCTCGCGGTGCCGCTGATCGTCGGCTTCGGCCAGGCCGCCGAGCTGGCGCGGCTCGAGCGCGACGACGAGGCCGCGCGCCTCCTGGGCCTGCGCGAGCGGTTGCACCAGGGGATCCTGGCGCGGCTGCCCGAGGTCTACCTCAACGGCTCCCTCGAGCATCGCCTGCCCGGCAACCTCAACATCTCGTTCGCGTTCGTCGAGGGCGAGAGCCTGTTGATGGCGCTGAAGGACATCGCGGTGTCGTCAGGCTCGGCCTGCACCTCGGCGTCGCTCGAGCCGAGCTACGTGCTGCGCGCGCTGGGCATCGGCGAGGAGCTGGCCCACACCTCGATCCGCTTCGGCATCGGTCGCTTCAACACCGAGGCCGAGATCGACTACACCATCGACGTGGTCGTCACGGCGGTCGAGCGCCTGCGTGCTCTGTCGCCGCTCTGGGAGATGCACCAAGAGGGTATCGATCTGAAGACGATCGCGTGGACTCCGCACTGAGACCTGGGCCCAAGGGCTCCCTGCGGGACCCTTGAGCACCGTTGCCGCTGAGAAAGAAAGCACCACCATGGCGTACTCCGACAAGGTCATCGAGCACTACGAGAACCCCCGCAACGTGGGCACGCTGGGCAAGGACGACGACGACGTCGGCACCGGTCTGGTCGGTGCGCCCGCGTGCGGCGACGTGATGCGGCTGCAGATCCGGGTGGTGGACGGCGTCATCGCCGACGCGCGCTTCAAGACCTTCGGCTGCGGCTCGGCGATCGCGTCATCGTCGCTGGCGACCGAGATGATCAAGGGCATGACCCTCGATCAGGCCGCCACGATCAAGAACACGACGATCGTCGCCGAGCTCAACCTGCCGCCGGTCAAGATCCACTGCTCGGTCCTCGCCGAGGACGCCATCAAGGCGGCGATCGAGGACTACCGCAAGAAGCAGGCGGCGAAGGCCTCCTGAGGTTCCCATGATGTCGAGCACCACTCCATCGACGCAGCCCGCTGCA
>JAYTAJ010001165.1:0-5892 GCA_043737575.1 Myxococcales bacterium
TCGCGATCAGGAAGCGCGGCGGTCAGGTGCTGGTGCAGGACCCGACCGAGGCCCGCAGCCCGGTCTTGCCGAGCGCGGTCATCGCCGAGGGCGTGGCGAACGTGATCGCACCGCTCGCCGAGCTGCGGCACCAGCTCATCCGCGCCTGCGCGCGGGCCTGACGATCACTCCTCGGTCGCGGGCGGCTCGTCGGACGGCGCCGGTTCGTCGGCGGCGGGCGCCGCGGCCTTGCAGGCCAGCGCCTTCCAGACCTTGACCTCGGCGGTGTCGAGATCGACGACGCCGACGTTGCCGGGCACGGGCGCGCCCGTGATCACGACCAGGTTGCCCTCGGCGCCGCGGACCAGCGCCGACTCGCCGGGGTTGCCGTTGGCGCGCGGCGCGTCGGTCGAGTCGCTGCCGGCCCACAGCGCCACCAGATCGATGGTCTTGCCGACCACGCCGGTCGCGACGTCCTGCACCGCGATCGTGCCCGCGCCCTCCTCGAGGAACGCCCACTGCGCGCCGTCGACCTGCACCGGCGAGGTGCCGAACGTGCCGAAGTCCTTGCCGCCGGCGTCGCCGAGCTTCTTGCCCTTCAGCGAGTACAGCGCACCGCGCGCGGCCGGGCCCGAGCACACGCTCGCGGTGATGTAGACGGTGTCGCCGAGCATCTCGGCGTGGCCGCACTTGTAGTCGCCCTTCGCGTACTTGATCGTCGCGGTCTTCTTCTTCTTGCCGACGTCCCACACCTCGGCGACGCCCTTGCCGGCCTCGGCGTTGCCGATCAGCGCGACGATGGTGGTGCCGCTCGGGTTCACGACCGCCTGGATCGGCTGGGTCGAGCCGCGGGCGACCTTCGGCTTCAGCGTGGTGCAGGCGGCCTCGCCCTCGGCGTCGACGCAGACCTTGATCTCGGTCGGCGTGCTCTCGACCCGGGCGGCGCTGGCCTCGATCGCCGTCGGCTGCGCGGTCGGCGCGTCGGCGAGCGTCGCGTACGTGCCGCTGTCGAGATCGGTCGCGAAGCACCGGCCGTCACTCGAGCCGTCGGACACGCAGAACTGCACCGCCTTGCCGTCGGAGGCCGGGGTGCCGATCAGCGCGACGTCGGACGCCGGCACGCACACCGGCGGCGGCGGCGGCGGTGGCGGCGGTGCCTCGACGACCGCGACCGGCTCCTTCACGACGGGCTTGCTCTTGCCGCCGCACGCAGCCGCGACCAGCACCAAGGACATCATCGACCAGCGAGCGTTCATGGCGCGGAAGCTATCACGGCGACCGACGGGCGATCACGCCGCACGCGGTGGCGACCTCGTCGCGATACGCCAGCCAGCTCGCGAGGACCTCGGCCATCGCCGCGACGACCGCGGCGCGCTGCTCGGCCGCGACGTGATCGAGGAGCACGCGCCACGCCGCGACCCGATGGCCGCCCTCGACGGCGCGGTGGGCCTTGGTCAGCGCCAGCGCCGCGACCGGGAGCTGGTAGTGGACGACCAGCGGGTGATCCTCGAGGGGCGGCGTCGGTCGGCGCGGCGCCGCGGGGTCGAGCTCGCCGCGCTCGTGGGCGGTGCCCTCGAGGAACACGGTCGTCACCGCGGCGGCGACCGCCCAGCCGCGGCGCTGGGTGCAGTCGTCGAGGATCGCGCGCCACGCCCGCGCCGCGGGCAACAGCTCGATCGCGTCGAACCGCGCCAGGTCCATGCCGAGGCCGCGCGGGTACTCGAGGAACAGCTCCGGATGCGGCCGCCCCGCGGCGAGGCCGCCGGTCTCCTCCTCGTACAGGTTCTCGGCGAGCTCGCGCCGCGCCGCCGCGATCGGACACTGCACGTAGGCGCGGCCGAGCAGCACGGGAAAGTCGCGGACGAAGGTCTCGTACTCCTGCTCGAAGTGGACGTGGAGCCGGGCCCGCGCGACCTCGCCGCGGGTGAACGCCGACCACGCCCAGTGGACCTTGCGCTCCATCACGTCGAGCAACGCCTCGCGAAACCGGTCGCGATCCATGCGCAAGCGTAGCGCGCGCGCGGCTACCGCGGCGGCGCGATCCGGGCGTCGAGCTCGAGGCGCACCGCCTGGGCCGCCGCGATCGTCTTGGCCCGCGCCCGATCGATCACCAGCGTCGCGGGCGCGGCGTCGGCGGCGAGCTCGCGGCCGACGAACAGATCGGTCAGCACCGTCGACAGCGCGGCGCCGAGCGCGGCGTGGGTGTCGGCGGTGGCGGCGCGCACGCCCGCGACCAGATCGCCGTAGCACGGCACCAGCTGGTCGGGCCGCGGGTGGCAGGTCAGCTCGAGGCCGGTCACCGCGACGTCGGTGCGGATGGTGTCGCCGGGCGCGAAGCCGATGTCGAGCGCGCCGAGCGCGGTGGCCGCGACCACCGCGTCGCGATCGGCGACGTTGACCGCGAGCACCAGGCCGAGGCGCAGCGCGTCGGCGGACGCGGGCGCGGGCGCGGCGATCGGCGGCAGCGCGAGGCGCAGCGGCGACAGACGCAGGCTGAGATACGTCGCGACCGTCGGATCGCGGTTGAAGCGGCCCGCGAGATCGAGCCGGTCGAGCTGGTCGTCGAGGTAGCCGGTCCGCCACAGCTCGTAGAGCAGGCCGTTGAGCCCGTCGAGATCGAGATCGAACGTCAGCGTCGCGTCGTCGCGCGGCGGCGGCCACGCCACCGGGCCGCGGTGCGGCGGACGGATCGCGGGCGCGCCCGGCGGCGGCGCGGTGAGGCGCCAGCGGAGCGGCAACGACGCGTGGTGATCGGTCACGACCTCGACACCGCGATCGGGACACGGCTCGACGATCAGGCGGCGACCGCCGGGCAGCTCGAGGGGCGGCGGCGGGCCGAGCGCCGACAGCAGCGCGGTGTCGAGCTGACCCTCGGCGAACCGGGTCGCGATCCGATCGCCGCCGATGCGATCGGACAGCCAGCGCAGCGCGCCGTTGTCGAGATCGAGGTGCGCGCGCACGCCGACCGTGAAGCCGACCGTGCCGCCGTCGGTGCGCGGCAACAGCCCGAGCACGATCACCGCGGTGATGCGGTCGAACACGACCGTCGCCTCGCCGCGCAGGTAGCCGCTCGGCGCCGGGGTGCGCAACGCGGTCGCCGCGAACATGCCGCTCTCGAACGGCACGTCGAACATGCGGACCCAGCGCAGCCGCACCGCGTCGACCCGCACGAAGCGGCCGATCGCGAACGCCTCGGTGCCGGTCAGCGCCGCGGTCAGCTCGCGCCGCACGATCGCGGCGATCGTCCCGGGCCCGCCGGCGCCGTCGTCGAGCAGGCGCTGGCCGACCGCGAGCCGGCCGGTGCACGGCGGCGCCGCCGGATCCTGGAACGGCCCGACCAGCTGCGCCGCGGCGACCGAGCGCGCGACGCCGCCGCGGTAGTGCGTCGTGTAGCGCGTGATCACCAGGCCGGGCGCGGCGCCGTCGCGGGTGACGATCGCGTCGACCCCGGGCGCGACGATGCCCGTCGACGGCGCGTCGGCGACCAGCCCGCCGTCCCAGGTCACGCGCAGCGCCGGCCGCGCGGTCGCGCCTTCCAAGGCAGGCAACAGCGCCGCATGCGCGAGCGCCAGCGCCGCGCCGATCGCGATCGCGCCCGCGCCGACCCGCGCGGTCATCGCCGCAAGACCCAGACCACGGTGACGAGCTCGAGGGCGACCACCCACAGCGTGCAGGCGACCACGCTCGCGGTCATGCCGCGAGTCACCGCGTCGGCGTCGGGCTTGCTCGATGACCCCTTGGCGATCACGTCGCTGGCGATGCCCCAGCCGTACATCCACACCAGGAACGCCGCGCGCGCGGTGTAGATCGCGCGCTCGGGCCGCGGATCGATCACGTCGGCGGTGAGCAGCGCCCACGCGTCGGTCATGCCGAGATCGCGGCACACCAGGTAGCCGCCGACGATCATGCCGAGCCCGAACAGCGACGCGATCGCGAGGTACGCGAGGCCGAGCGCCGCCCACGCCGGCGCCCACAGGTACGCCTTCTGATCGACGCCGAGGGCCTCGAGGGCGAGGGTCTGCCGGCCCAGCCCCATCGAGCCGAGCCACGCGTTGGTGGCGCTGCCCGACGCCGCGACGAACAGCATCGCCGACAGCGCGGGCGCCAGCGCGATGACGTAGCTGCCGCCGATCTGACGGATCAGCGCGTCGGGCCGCACCCCGGCGCCGCCGATGCGGCTGATCACGTACAGCACGGTGAAGCCGATCAGCACCGACACGACCGCGTAGAAGATCAGCGGTCGCACCAACGCCTGGGCGCCGACCCGGGCCGCGATCGCCGCGGCGTCGCGCGGCCGACGGCCGAGCTGCGACGGCAGGTGGCGCAGCGACCACGCCGCGGCCGCGAACGGTCGAGTCAGCGGCGCGACCACGCCGGCCGCGCGATCGATCCACGGCCGCGCGCGGGGCGGCCGGGTCGGCGGCGCCCGATCGCCGTGGACCTCGAGGTGATCGACCAGCGCGTCCTCGAGCGCGAGCAGCCAGCGGCCGCGGGTCGCGTCGTCGACGCCGTCGCGCTCGACCGCGCCCGGCCAGTCGTCGGGGAACAGCCGCACCAGCGTGCGATCTTCGAGGGACAAGAGGTACAGCGCGTCGGCGACGCCCGCGGCGAGCGCGACGTCGTGGGTGACGACGATCGCCGACGCGCCCAGGGTCTCGACCTGCTCGCGGATCAGCCGCGCCAGCTGCCGCACCCGATGCGGATCGAGCCCGACCGACGGCTCGTCGAGGAACAGCAGCCGCCGCCCCGACGCCAGCACCCGCGCGACCGCGACCCGCTGGGCCTGGCCGCCCGACAGCGAGCCGACCGTCGTCCCCGCGCGCGCGACCTCGGGGCCGAGCCCGACCCGCCCGAGCCAGGTCGCCGGATCGCCCTCGGGCGCGTCGGCGTAGCGCAGCGCCAGCGCGATGTTGCCCGCGACGTCGAGGTGATCGAACAGCGCGCCGCGCTGCGGCACCAGGCCGAGCTGACCGCGATCGAGCTCGAGGTGGGCCGACTCGACATGAAAGCCCGCGGCGTCGAGCTCGGCGCGCTCGAACAGCACCCGCGCGAACGTCGACTTGCCCGCGCCCGAGCCGCCCAGCAGCACGACGACCTCGCCGGGCGCGATCGACAGCGACAGGTCGTCGATCAGCACGCGCCCGTCGGGCAGCTCGACGCGCAGGCCTCGGACCTCGAGGCGCGCAGGCGCGGGGACGGTCACGGCGCGACAATATCAGGTCCCGGTCGAGGTCAGCCTCGATCGGCGCCGTCGCGTCGCGTGACTACTGCGGCGGCGGCAGCTCGTCGACGCAGCGCGCGAAGCTGAACAGGCACGCCTCGCCGTTGGGCTGCCGCTCGGTCGGATCGCCGCCCGGGCACTGCGGCCCCTTGATGTAGAAGCCTGCGCAGTCGTCGCGCGCGGCGCAGGCGTGGGCGCCGACGACGTCCGCGCAGACCGCGTCGGTGATCGCGGCCTCGGTCACCTGGTAGCAGCCGATGAAGCCGTCGGGATGATCGCACTCGTCGGGAAAGACCGTGCAGTCGAGCCAGCCGATGCGACACCCGGTTCGCTCCGCGCACGTGATCGGATCACGGATCTGCTCACACTCGTTGCCGCACCGCGGCCACGGCGGCAGCGTGATGTTCGGGCACTCCGGCGTCGGCAGCTTGCGGCGCACGCACACCAGCCCCGACGGATCGCGGAACGTCACCAGCGCGCCCGTGCAGGTCGGCCCGTCGTCGTTCTCGCACGCGCCGACCAGCGCCAGCACCAGGGCCAGCGACGCCAGCCGCCGTGCGTCGACGAACATCCTGCCAGGTTAGCAGATCAGAACGGCACGGCCTCGGCGAGACAGCGCGCGAAGCCGATCGGGCACTCGTCGAGCTCGTCGAGCTGACCGTCGCCGTCCTGATCGAGGCCGTCGCGGCAGC
>JAYTAJ010001166.1:0-5888 GCA_043737575.1 Myxococcales bacterium
AGTGGGCCCACCTGGGTTTGAACCAGGGACCCACCGGTTATGAGCCGGCCGCTCTGACCGCTGAGCTATGGGCCCGTGTGGCGGAAGTTACAGCGCGCGCACGTTAGCCCCGCAGCTCCGCGACCGCAACCGGGTCGGTGGTAACCTTTGCGGCGATGAAGGCCCTTCCCACCGCCGCTCGCCTCGCGCTCGCCGCCCTCGCCGCTGTCGCGCTCGCCGCCTCCGCCAGCTCGCGCAGCTCGTCACCGCCGCCCGCGGTCGGCGCGTGGAACGCGGCGCCACCGTCGGCGCAGGCGATGGATTCGCGGGCGTCGCAGGGGCTGTGGAAGACGACGTTCGGCGCGGTGAAGATCGAGGAGGACGCGGCCGGCTCGGTGCACGGCGTGTGGATCTACGATCGCGGCGGCCAGCAGGTGGTCGGCTATTTCGGCGGCAAGCTCGACGGCAACGTGCTGCGGCTCACGTGGCGCGAGCCGGCCCAGGCGGTCGCGGGCGAGGTCCAGCTGACCGGCGAGGGCTGGCTGGTGTTCGATCCGGCGGGCTCGCGGTTCTCGGGTCGGTGGTGGACCGGCAGCCGCGATCGCCAGGGCGACTGGAGCGGCTGGCGTGGCGCGCCCGCGCCCGCGCCAGCGGGAGATCCGTACGGCGCGTCGGCGTACGGCGGCGCGGTCTACGGCAATCCGCTCAGCCCGCTGTAGCGGTCGGCGTCGGCGTCGGGCCGAGGATCTCGGCGGGGTAGCAACCGAGCACGCGCAGCTCGACGGTGTGCACGGCGAGCGCGGTCAGCGCGGCCTGCACCGCCGGGCTCGACGCGTGGCCGAGCACGTCGAGATAGAAGCGATACTGCCAGGGCGTCGACGGGATCGGCCGCGACTCGAGCTTGGTGAGCGACAGGCCGTGGCGGCCGAGATCGGTGAGGACCTCGCCCAGCGCGCCCGGCCGATCGATCAGCGTCAGCACCAGCGAGGTCTTGGCGATGACGTCGGGCGCGACCGGCGTCGGGCGCCGCGCGATCTCGACGAAGCGGGTCGCGTTGCCGCGCTCGGTCTGGATCGTGTGTGCGACGATCGCGAGGCCGTAGGTCGTCGCCGCCGCCGCGCTCGCGATCGCGGCCTGGGTCGGATCGCCGGCGTCGCGGACCGCGCGCGCCGCGCCCGCGGTGTCGAGATCGATCTGCGCGCGCAGGTGCGGATGCGCGGCGAAGAACGTCTGGCACTGCGCGAGCGCCTGCGGATGCGAGCGGACCACGCGCAGCCGATCGAGCGTCGCGCCCGGCAGCGCCAGCAGGCAGTGCTCGACCGCGCTCACCACCTCGCCGGTGATCGTCAGCTGCCCGGCCGCGAGCAGATCGTATGTCTCGTTGATGCTGCCCGCGGTCGAGTTCTCGATCGGCAGGAGCGCGAGGTCGGCGGCGCCGGTCGCGACCGCGTCGGCGGCGCCGCGGAACGTGTCGTGACCGGTGAGCAGCGCGCCGCCGTCGCGCCCGCCGTAGCGACGCTGCGCCGCGAGGTGGCTGTAGCTGCCCTCGACGCCCTGATACGTGATGCGCAGCGGCGCGTCGGCGCGGGCCCGCACGCTCGCCTCCTGGTGCGCGACCGACATGTCGAGCACGACCCGGTACAGCCGCTCGATCTCGTGAGGATCGAGGCCGAGCTGCACCGCGGTCGCCCGCAGCCGCGCCAGCAACAGCTCCTCGCGCGCGCGATCGCGGAACGGGCTCGCGGCGTGGAGCTTGGCCGTGACGACGTCGTCGACGATGCGCAGGCGATCGGCGAGGAGCCCGAGGATCTGGCCGTCGAGCGCCTCGATGCGCGCCCGCAGGCCGGTGAGCGAGTCGTCCGTCATCCGTCGCATCGTACGATGTAACCGCCGCGGCTCGCGCCGCCACAGCTTCGGCATGCGAGCCTGGATCGTCGTCCTCGGCGCGACCGCGTGCGCCACCACCGCTGCGGCGCCCCAGGCGCTGCGGCTCGATCGCGTCGTGCTCTACCAGAACGGCATCGGCCACTTCGAGCGGACCGGCTCGCTGCCCGATCGCCACCTGCGCCTGGTGCTGCGGCCCCACGAGGTCGACGACGTCATCAAGACGCTGACCGTGATCGATCGCGCCGGTCACGCCCAGCAGGTCGCCGCGGTGCTGCCGACGCCCGATCAGACCGAGCAGGATCGCGTCGTCGTCGACATCGTGCTGTCGCGGCCGGTGCGCGATCTGATCGTGTCGTACGCGGTGCCGACCGCGACCTGGAAGACCACGTACCGCGTCGCGTTGCCTGATCAAGCCGGGGCGCCGCTGCTCTTGCAGGCGTGGGCGATGATCGACAACGTGTCGGAGCAGTCGTGGGACAACGTGCGGCTGTCGCTCGCGACCGGGGCGCCGCTGTCGTACGCGACCGATCTGCGGACGCCGCACTTCGTGCCGCGGCCCGACGCGACCGGCGCGCTGGTGGCGCCGACCGCGACCGCGATCGTCACCGCCGATCGCACCCGCGGCACGACCGACGATCGCGACCCCGACCACGATCGCGACAGCGTCGTCGACCGCGACGATCGCTGCCCCGACGAGCCCGAGACGTGGAACGGCCACGACGACGTCGACGGCTGCCCCGACCGCGGCCGCGTCGTCGTCACCGCGGCCCGCATCGAGATCCGCGATCGCATCTACTTCGGCGCCGGCGAGATCCGCGTCCCCGCGCAGGCGCTGCCGATCCTCGACGCCGTCGCCGCGACGCTGCAGGGCAACCCCGAGATCACCACGCTCGTGATCGGCGGCCACGCCGCCGCGGGCGAGGACGATCCGTGGGGCGTGTCGGCGCGGCGCGCGGGCGCGATCCGCGCGGCGCTCGCCGAGCGCGGCGTCGGCCAGACCCTCGAGATCCGCGCGTTCGGCGACACGGCGCCGGTCGGCCCCGCCGCCGAGCGCAACCGCCGCGTCGAGCTCGAGGTCGGCCCCACCGACGACCGCGGCACCACCGATCAGCCGATCACCCGCGCCGCGCTGGCGGCGAGCACGCGCTCGAGCGGCGTCGCGGTCGAGGTCGCGGGCGCCACCCGCTACCAGCTCGCCGATCGCGTCACCGTGCCGCGCGGCGCGTCGACCTTGGTCTCGGTGCTGTCGCGCGACGTCGTCGGCGCCGACGTCCTGCTGTTCCGCCCCGACTCCGGCACGCCCGGCTCCGACCTCCACCCGTATCGCGCCGCGCGGCTCGCGCTGCCCGCCGAGCTCGGCCTCGAGCCCGGCCCGGTCGCGGTGTTCGCCGAGGGCAGCTTCGCCGGCGAGGGCCTGATGCAGCGCACGCCCGGCGGCGAGACGACGTACGTGCCGTTCGCGCTCGACGGCGGCACCACCGTGCGCGTCGAGACCCGCGGCGACGAGCGGCCGCTGCGCCTGGTCGCGGTCGCGCGCGGCGTCGCCACCGTGCAGAACGCGATGGTGAAGCGCACGGTCTACACCGTCGACGCCGCCGCGCGCGCGCCCGCGATGATCTACCTGCGCCACACCCCGACGCCCGGCTACCAGCTCGGATCGCTGCCACCGGCGAGCGAGCGCGGCGAGCGCCACGTCCTCGTCGCGTTGCCCGTGATCGCCGGCAAGACCAGCACGATCACCGTCGAGGAGCGCCAACCCGTCACCCGCCAGCTCGAGCTGCTCGACGACGGCGGCGCCGACCTCGCCGCCTACGTCGACGGCGCCGACCTGCCCGCGCCCGTCCTCGCCGCGGTCCGCAGCGTCGTCGCCGCCCGCACCGCGCTCGCCGACGTCGAGCTCGACTCCGCCAACCTCCGCGACGCCCTCGCCGACGCCACCGAGCGCGCTGGCGACCTCGAGCGCTCGGTCACCACCGTCGCCAAGCTGCCCGGCGCCGAGGCCGCCGAGCTGCGCAAGCGCCTCATCACCAGCCTCACCGCCGCGACCACGCGCGTCGATCTCCTCGCCCGCCAGATCGCCGCCTCGCGCGCGCGCCAGGTCGAGGCCCGGGTCAAGCTGCAGACCGCGATCGAAGCCCTCGGCCTCGAGCAGCTGGTCGCGCCACCCGCCGCCGTCGAGCAACTCGTCTCGGACCCTTGACACCCGGCCTCTCGGTGGGGCATCCATTGGCCCTGCGACGCTCGGCGCCGCGATTCCGAAGTAGCTCAGTGGTAGAGCAGGCGGCTGTTAACCGCCTGGTCGTAGGTTCGAATCCTACCTTCGGAGCCACCCACACGGCTCGACCGGCTCCTTTCGGTGCCGGTCTCTTCGTTTCCGCCGCGTAGAACCCCTGAATCGCGCAGGGTTCGCGACGGCCAGAGGCGCCGCCTGTTAACCGCGGCGCGCGCCTGAAGGCTCGTCACGGACTCTCTGGGGCCATTCTCGGGGAGAGAACCCCCGTTGGTTAACAGCCAGCTCTCTCGACGGGAGGAACCGGCGGCGCCCTTTCGCGGTGCGCGATCGATGTCAACCCGCGGGTCGAGCCTGTTAACCAACGGGTCCAGGCTGTTCACCAATGGGTTGGGTCGCCTGCGGACCTGACGGGGCGCAGATCGATCCAGGCGCCGGCAACCGGGAAGTGTACGCACGCGCCGATGACGGTGTGCCGGCACTGTTCCAAGGCGTCAGCATACGCGCCGAGCTGCGGGAGAAATTCGGCCGCGCGGGCGACCACGGCGGTGAGGCTCGGCGCCGGGTACGTCTTGTGATCGACGATGATCACGCCGTCCGGGACGGTGAGGAGGAGATCGATGACGCTTCGATCCGGCGCTTGCCGGCCGGCGTGTCCGTGAGCGCGGTGATCGGGATCTCGCGGTCCCAGGTGGCGCCCGGCCAACGCCTCTCGTCGTGGAGCGCAAGCGGTCGGACATCGCGATCACCGCGTCCGGATCGAGCACGCCGACGAGGCCGGTCGCGCCCTTCCAGTTGCCGACGCCCACCGTTCCCCTTACACCGACGCCATGAGCCAGCCCACCTTCACCCCGGGTACGCCCGAGCAGCACCGCGCGTGGATCCAGCAGACGCTCGATCCGACCGGCATGCCGTTCGAATGGTTGCCGGGAGCCGCGGCGGTCGCCGGCTGCCGACTGCAGATGCCGAACCGGCCGCTGCTCAACCTGTCGGTGCGGCACACCGGCGCGGTGTTGCAGGTCATCGCGCACGCGGCGCTGCCCGGGCCGGCCGATGTGCAGCTCCTCGCCGATCGCGATCTGCTCAACCAGGAGTGGGGCCTCGGCCGGGCCTACTTCGTCCCCGCGCAGAACAGCTGGGATCTGTCCATCGGGCTCTCCGCGCCCAACCAGCCGGCCGCCGCCGGCCCTTGGGCCGCCGCGCTGACCTCGCTCAGCGACGCGCCGGATCTGATCATGAAAGGTCATCCGCCGATGCTGGTGCTCGAGTACCCGCGCACTCCGGCCGAGGTGATGCCGGGCGTGCACCAAGCACTCGAAGCCGCCGGCCTTCAGCCCCGCGCCGCCCACGACGGCGAGGTCGCGGTGGTCAACCTGCAGATGGATCGTGTCACCAGTCAGGTCCATTGGTTCCTGACCGGCGGCAGCTTGCTGGTCGCGCGCGCGCAGCCCATCGGCACGGCCAAGGTGGTCGAGAGCGCGCACGCGATCGAGCGCCTGAACCACCTCAACTCCCGCCTCGACATCGGCGGCGTCGGCCTCTGGTACGGCCAAGGCATGGCGTACGGCTGGATCGCGCAGCCGATCCCATGGTGCGATCTCAGCCCCGCCGCCCTGCGCTGGGCGTCGGAGCGCGCCGCAAGCTGGGCCGAAGCCGCCCAACATGCGGCGATGTAAGGGCCCGCGAGTGAACATATCGATCCAGACGTGAGCGGAAGGCGCGGTCGGGGATCGCGTCGAGCACGTGGACGTGATCTACGTTCGGGGTGGACGCGGAGAAGCTGATCGCCCGG
>JAYTAJ010001167.1:0-2560 GCA_043737575.1 Myxococcales bacterium
GGCGATCTACGAGACCACCGCGCCGCAGCGTCACCCCCAGGGCGAGATCGTCAACCTCACCGACCTCGCGACGTTCGATCTCGGGCTCATCCACTACGCGTCGGACACGCCGTACTCGCGGCGCCAGAGCCTCCTGTCCAAGAGCCTTTCGTACTTCGGGATGGAGTCGACCTACGGCTGCGCGCTGGCGATCGCGCGACGCATCATCGAGAAGGAGCTGGAACGGATCCCGTAACTGTATTTCGGTGCGCCCCTCGACACGAAGCTCACTGACAGCGTTCCTCGGTCGGCTCACAGAGCAACCTCGCTGTCGCTCGGTTGTGCGACTTTCGGCACACGCGCCCACGCGACCCGATGGTAGGGTCCGCGCCCTATGCGCCGCCGACTGGTATTCACGCTTGCCTTCGCGCTCCTGACGATCGCCGCCTGTGGCGATGACGGCGGCTCACCGATCGTCGACGCGCGTCCCGATGGCAGCGACGTCGACGCGCCGACCGCGATCGACGCGGGCATCGACGCGTCGCCCGCGACCGCGGTGTGTACGGTCACGCCGGGCGACACCCGCAAGGTCCTGACCGGCACCGTGCTCACGCCGCTCGGCGTCGTCGCCAACGGTCAGGTCGCCATCAGCGCGACCGGCACGATCACCTGCGTCGGCGCGTCGTGCGCGACCGGCGGCGAGACCCTGATCGCGTGTCCGGGCGGCGTCATCTCGCCCGGCCTGATCAACACCCACGATCACATCACGTTCACCCAGAACCCGCCGTACACCGACACCGGCGAGCGCTACGAGCATCGCCACGACTGGCGCCAGGGTCGCCGCGGCCACACCCGCATCACCACCCAGGGCATGGCGAGCAGCGACGCCCAGCGGTGGGGCGAGCTGCGGTTCCTCCTCGGCGGCGGCACGTCGATCGTCGGCTCGGGCGGCGCGTCGGGCCTCCTGCGCAACCTCGATCAGGCGTCGAACCAGGAGGGCCTGGGCCAGCCGATCGTCCAGTTCCAGACCTTCCCCCTCGACGACTCGGCGGGCACGCAGATCACCGGCACCTGCAACTACGGCTCGGGCGCCGACACCGCGACGATGATCGCCGGCTACCAGTCCTACGAGCCCCACATCTCCGAGGGCATCGACAACGTGTCGCGCAACGAGTTCCTCTGCACCAGCTCGGCGACCTTCGACGTCACCGCGCCCGGCGTGTCGAACGACCTGGTGCAGCCGCAGACCGCGATCATCCACGGCACCGCGCTCAAGCCGTTCGACTTCGGCGTCATGGCGCTCGACGGCACCGCGCTGATCTGGTCGCCGCGCTCGAACGTGACGCTCTACGGCGACACCGCGTCGGCGCAGATCGCGGCGCGCATGGGCGTGCAGATCGCGCTCGGCACCGACTGGAGCGCGACCGGCTCGATCAACCTGCTGCGCGAGCTGGCGTGCGCCGACAGCCTCAACCGCACCTACTGGGGCACGTACTTCACCGACCAGCAGCTGTGGGAGATGGTCACCAGCAACGCCGCCGCGGTCACCGCCACCGACGACGTGATCGGCTCGCTGGTGGTCGGCCGGGTCGCCGACATCGCGATCTTCGACGGTCGCGTCAACCCCAGCTACCGCGCGATCATCTCGGGCGAGCCCAAGGACGTCGTGCTGGTGATGCGCGCGGGCAAGCCGCTCTACGGCGAGGCGTCGACGATCGCCGCGCTGGTGCCGACCGGCTGCGACGCGATCGACGTGTGCGGCAACGCCAAGTCGGTGTGCCTCATGAGCGAGGTCGGCAAGACCTACGACGCGCTGCGGGTCTCGGCCGGCAACCTCTACCCGGCGATCCAGTGCGGCGTGCCCGCGAACGAGCCGTCGTGCGTCCCGACCCGCCCGGTCGGCGTCATGGGCTCGACGGTCTACACCGGCGTCGCGACCGCCGCCGACAGCGACGGCGACGGCATCGCCAACGCCAGCGACAACTGCGCGATGGTGTTCAACCCGATCCGCCCGGTCGACGACGGCGCCCAGGCCAACACCGACGGTGACGCCGCGGGCGACGCCTGCGACGTGTGCCCGGTCAACGCCGACACCACGACCTGCACTGCGGTCGATCCCAACGATCGCGATCAGGACGGCGTCCTCAACGCGATCGACAACTGCCCCGACGACGCCAACCCGCTGCAGGCGGATGGCGACTCCGATCTCAAGGGCGACGCCTGCGATCCGTGCCCGACGATCAGCAACCCCGGCTCGGCCGGCTGCCCGGTCACGATCTACAGCATCAAGAGCGGCGCGACCCCGGTCGGCTCGTCGGTCCGGGTCGTCAACGCGATCGTCACCGGCGAGGGCTCGAACGGCTTCTTCGTCCAGGTCAAGGCGACCTTGGCGAACGGCCTCCCCGATCCGGCGTACATGGGCGCGGATCACTCCGGCCTGTTCGTCTTCACCGGCGCGGCGTCGCCGTTCCTCGCCATGGTCGCGGCCGGCAACCGCGTCACGATCGACGCGTCGGTCGCGGTGTTCCAGGGCCAGACCGAGCTCGACTCGATCGCCGCGATCACCGTCGATCCCGCGATC
>JAYTAJ010001168.1:0-5870 GCA_043737575.1 Myxococcales bacterium
CCCCGCGCCGTCGAAGCCGGGCAGGCGCTCGCCGCACCGACAGGCCCAGCCGATCCACCGCGCCGGGACGCCGACCACCAGCGCGTGCGGTTGCACGTCAGCCGCCACCGCCGCGCCCGCGCCGACGAACGCGTACGCGCCGATCGTCACGCCGCACAGGACCGTCGCGTTGGCGCCGATCGTCGCGCCGCGACCGACCCGGGTCGGCGCGAACTCCTCCTTGCGCGAGACGTGGGCCCGCGGATGCTTGACGTTGGTGAACACGCACGACGGGCCGAGCAGCACCTCGTCCTCGAGGGTCACGCCGTCGAACACCGAGACGTGGTTCTGGATCTTGCAGCGATCGCCGATCGTCACGTTGCCGACGTAGCAGGCGTGGCCGACCACGCAGTCGGCGCCGATGCGCGCGCCCGGCATGACGTGGGCGAAGTGCCAGATGCGCGTGCCCGCGCCGATCGCGGCGCCACGCTCGACGACCGCGGTCGGGTGGATCAGCGGCGCCTCGCTGACGATCAGCTCGTCGGTCAAGCTGGTGCTGGTCACTGCCGCAGCCCCAGCTCGCGCGCGAGCTCGTCGGCGTGATCGATCATCGTCAGCACCCAGGCCAGGTAGCGGAGGTCGACGTGGATCGACCGGGTCAGCGCGTGGTTCCACACCACGTCGGACGCGACGCTCTCGATGTTGCCGTCGAACAGCAGGCCGACCAGCTCGCCGCGGGCGTTGAGCGTCGGCGAGCCCGAGTTACCGCCGGTGGTGTCGAGGTCGGTGATGAAGTCGACCGGCACCTCGCCGAGCACGGGATCGGCGAACGCGCCCCACGCCTGGGCCTTGATCGCGTCGAGCAGCGCGGGCGGCGCGTCGAACGGCTCCTTGCCGGTGTCCTTGCCGAGGATCTCCGACGCCTTGGTGAACGGCAGGCCGCCGCCGTCGAAGCGCCGCACCGTGCCGTAGGTGATCCGCAACGTCGAGTTGGCGTCGGGCGCGAGCGCGCCGCCCGCGGCATCACGCAGGGCCGCGCCCAGGTGCGGCGCCAGGAGCGCGACCTCGGCGGCCTCGCGCTTGTCGTCGGCCTCGCGCTTGCGACGGTCGGGCGCGAGCGCGACCGCGATGCGCAGGAACGGATCCGGATCGGCGGCGAGCTGCTTGCGGGTCGCCTTGGTCAGGAGCTTCAGCCGCAGCGGCTCGTCGGTGAGCTTGCTCCGGTACAGCCGGTCGAGGGCGCGATCGACCACCTTGCCGTCGATCGCCTGGCCGCGCTTGGTGCCGAGGATCGTCGCCAGCCACGGCCGCTCGGCCTCGGGCAGCGCCGCCGCGCGCAACAGGTTGAGCCGGAAGAACGCGCGATCGATCACCGGGTCGTAGTCGCTCGCGAACGCCTGCTGGCCCGCAAGACGATCGGTCAGATCGCGATCCTGGAAGCCGGGCTCGCGATCGGCGTCGGGCTTGGGTCGCTCCTCGGCGTTGCGCACCAGCATGTGGGCGATCTGCAGGAGCTGCGCGCCGTTCTCGGCCCGGGTCCGCAGCGAGTCGGCCTTCGCGGTCGTGCGGTTGTCCGCGTTGATCGCCTCGAGCCGCGCGATCGCCGCGCGATCGTCGTCGTGGCCGGGCGCCGCGAGCCACGCGGTCAGCGCGTCGGCCTGGCGCTGCTTGGCCGCCAGCGCGTCGCCCTTGCGCAGGCCGTCGAGGGTGCCCTGGTAGTTCTCGAGGCCGTTCTGGATGCTCTGCTTGTAGACGCCGGCCTTGATCGCGGTGGTGCCGCCCAGCTTCATCAGCTCGGTGATCAGCTCGTAGCTCGCGGTCAGTCGCTCGATCGCGTAGGGATAGGTGAAGTCGAGGTCCCACTTGGTTTCGGCGTAGGTGTCGAGCCGCGACGTCCCGCCCGGATAGCCGACCACCATCACGAAGTCGTGCTCGGCCAGCGGCGTGCGCGCGATCTTCAGCCAGTGCTTCGGCTGGTACGGCACGTTGTCGGCGGCGTAGTCGGCCGGCTTGCCGTCCTTGCCGACGTAGGCGCGGAAGAACGACCAGTCGCCGGTGTGGCGCGGCCATGCCCAGTTGTCGATCTCGCCGCCGTAGTTGCCGATCGCGCGGTGCGGCGCGTAGACCAGCCGCAGATCGCGCAGCTCGATCGACTCGATCAGCTGGTACTCGGCGCCGCGGTAGTAGCTCGTGACCTCGCACTTCACGCCCGGGCGATCCTTCTCGCACGCGGCGACCAGCACCTTGTAGCGCTTCTCGAGCTCGGCGTAGCGCGCGGTCGGATCGGCGATCGCCGCCAGGCCGTCGAGCACGTCCTTGGTGACGTCGCGAAACGCCTGGGCGACGAAGACGCGCTCGGTCGGCCCCGCCGACTTCTCGTCGGCGCGGGTCTTGGCGAGGAAGCCGGTCTCGACCAGGTTGGCCTCGGGCGTCGCGTTGTGTTGCAGCGCGCCCTGGGCGCAGTGGTGGTTGGTGATGATGAGGCCGTCGGCCGACACGAACGAGCCCGTGCAGCCCGACAGCGCGACCACCGCGCCCAGCGGATCGGCGAGCGGATCGGTGAGGCGCGCCGGATCCATCGACACCCCCATCGCGCGCAGCGCGTCGGCGTGGAGCGGCAGCGCGAGCTGGCGCGGCAGCCACATGCCGCCTGGGTTCTCGAACCCGGCGCGGGCGTCGAAGGTCGCGTCGCGGCGCGGCGGTGGCGCGGTGACGTCGCCGCCGCCCGAGCCCGGTCCCTCGCCCGGTCCTTCGGGCGCCACCCGCGGCTTGCCTCCGCACCCGCCGAGGACGATCACCAGGACCGCGGTCCGTCGCATGAGCTGCATGGGCCCTGATGTACCAGACCTACGCGGGCTGCGGATCGAGCAGGCGGACCTCTGTCGGCCCGGCCGGGACGAGGAGCGTCGCGGCCGCGTCGCGGTAGCCGGTCGCGGCCGCGCGCGGGTCGATCACCGCGTGCAGCGCGCCGAGCACCTCGATCCGATCGCCCGAGCGGATCACCGTCTCCTCGACGCGGTGGTAGGGGAACGGATCCAGATCGTCGGCGCCGGCCCGCCGCGGATCGATCGCGCGCAGGTAGCCGTCGACGTGCGCCGCCGACAGCGCGACCGCGTCGTCGTCGTCGGCCGCGGCGAGCACGAGCGGGCCGGCCGGGATCCGGACCCGCGCGCCGTCGTCGAGCACGACGTCGAACCCGACCGTCGCCGCGTCGTGCAGCATCACCGCGCGGCCGTTGCCGTGGGTCAGCCGCGCCGAAAAGCCCGCGCACCGCCGCCCGCTCAGCGGCGACGCCACCATCGTCGCGACCACGCGACCGGCCCGACCGCGGCGCGGGCTCACCGCGGCGGGAGGTGCCAGCGCGCCGTTGGGCACCAGCTGGTGACGGCGGCGACGGATGAACGCCGCGATCCGCCGGACCAGCCACGAGATCAGGACGAACACGAACGCGAACACGACGATCACCAGCGCCAGCGCGTCGACCTCGAACGGCGCCAGCACCCAGTCGGTCCAGCTCGACGTCGCGCCGCCCACCGCCCCGCCGGTCGCGCCATCCTTCGCCACCCGGCGCATGCGGGCGCGCAGCGACGGCGGGCCCCAGACGTCGTGCAACAGCTGCTCGCGGCCGCGGCCATCGTCGAGCGATCGGACCCGATGGCTGCCGCCCGCAGGACAAGCCCGCCCGGCTGGCACGGTGGTTCGACAGTCGAGGCACAGCGAGGTCCGGGTCGGCCAGGTCATTGCTGCCAAGCTGCGTCGCCGCCGCGCCGCGCGCGAGATAATCGGAGCCGCGTGAATTATCCATTCTCGCCGCCGCGGCGGTAGGGTCGCCGCGTGTGGTGGAAGCGCGAGAAGGACGAGATCGCCACGTTCCTCTACGAGTTGCTCGTCGCGGGCGCCGAGAAGGGCTACGCGCGCACCGTCGCCGAGCGCATGGCGGTGCCGTACCCGACGCTCGCCAAGTTCTGGCTCGGCAAGCGGCGGTTCCCCGCGTCGCTGGTGAAGCCGCTGTTCCACGCCACCGACTGCGACCCGCGGGTCGCCGCCTTCTTCTTGCTCGACGGCACCGAGCTGCGCCTCGAGCGGACCCGCGCTCCCGACGCGCCCGCGGATCTCGGCCGCGCCGTCCTCTTGCTCGGCACCCTCGAGAGCCGCATCACCGACCTGTACCTGCAGGCCACCACCCACGACAGCGCCGATGGTGAGCGCATCAGCGCCGCCGAGGCCGAGGCCCTGCGCGCCGCGGTGCAGACCCTCATCGCCCACGCGGACCGACTGCGCGCGGCGTGGAAGTAGCGCTACTGGCGCTCGAACAGCGTGTAGCCCACCGCGCCGCCCGCGAACGGCTTGAAGTGCAGCGTGAGGTTCGGACCGGTGAAGACGAAGCCGGTCGGCTCGGTCGCCCAGGTGCCCGGGATCTCCTGCTCGCTGTCCGCGGTCGAGAACCGGACCACCGCGGTCTGGTCGGCGTTGGTCGTGATCGCCGTCGACGACTTGATGCCGTCGCTGACCACGTCGGTCTTCCAGGTGCCGAGCATCCCGCTCGGCGTGCCCTGCGGCAGGAACGCGGGCAGCATCAGCTGCGAGCCCGACAGCAGGAAGTCGGTCTCGATCGTCGGATGCGCGGCGCCCGGCAGATCCGGATCGACCGTCAAGCGGTTGCCCGCCACCGTGTAGCGGCCGTGGTCGGGCGGATCGTCGCCGAGCGTAGAGGTGCCATCGGCGCGGAACGTCACGGTGCCGATGTCGAGCTCCGGACTGTTCGGCGGCAGGAGCATCCAGGTCCCGACCAGCCCCGCGGTCGGCGCGTCGAGGGCCGCGTCGGTCGCCGCGTCGGCGCCGCCCATCGGATCATCGTCGCCACCACACGCCGCGAGCGTGAGACCGAGGACCGACAGCGCGATACGAGAATTCAGCATCAATGTCTCCACAGGAAGGTTGTCGAACCGACGATGCGAGCGACGTGCCGCAGATCGTCGGCGCGATCGCACGCGATGGAGCGCGGTTGTCGCCGGGCGGGCGGTGAATCTTCGCCAGCCTCGGGTAGATTGCGCGCGTGCCGAAACGCCCGCCGCGGGTGATGCGAGAGCTTCCGCTGCCGGCCGATCTACGCGGCAAGGGTCCGACCCGCGCCCTCGCCGACGCCCGCGGGGAGCTGTGGCGCGCCGACGTGCTCGCGCTGCTCGGCCGCGTCCCCGACGGCGGCGCCGCCCTCGTCGTCACCGATCCGCCCTACGCGATCGGCAAGGCCGCGTGGGACGTGTTTCCGTCGCAGGACGCCTACGTCGACTGGTGCGACGGCTGGCTCGCCGAGGTCCGCCGCGTGCTCGCGCCCCGCGGCTCCGCCTACGTCTGCGGCTTCTCGGAGATCCTCGCCGAGGTCAAGGCGCGGTCGGCGCGACGCTTCGCCGACTGCCGCTGGCTGGTGTGGACCTACCGCAACAAGGCCAACCTCGGCGGCGACTGGGGCCGCTCTCACGAGTCGATCCTCCACCTGCGCTGCGCCCGCGGCACCGGCATCGACACCGATGCTGTCCGGATTCCGTACAACGCGCACACGACCCGCTACCCCGATCGAGTCCAGGCGGTGTCGTCGCAGTACGGCCGCGGCGTGCGCCGCGATCACTGGCAGCCGCACCCGCTCGGCGCCAAGCCGCGCGACGTCTTCGACCTGCCGGTCCTGTGCAACGGCATGGACGAGAAGACCGCCCACGCGACCCAGAAGCCCGAGGCCCTGATCGAGCGCTTCATCCTGGCGTCGTCGGCGCCCGGCGACCTCGTCGTCGATCCCTTCGTCGGCTCCGGCACCACCGCCGTCGTCGCCGCCCGCCTCGGCCGCCGCTTCCTGTGCGGCGACGCCGACCCCCGCTACGTCGGCCTCGCCCGCGAGC
>JAYTAJ010001169.1:0-2555 GCA_043737575.1 Myxococcales bacterium
GATGACCGCGTGCCTCCTGGGACGGTGCGAGGCCCGGGCGCCCTGCGTCGCCGACGCCGTGACCGTCTGCACGATCCCCGCGGCCACCGCGGACTACCAGGAATCGACGAGGCGTTAGGATGCGCACCATGAACAAGCATCTGATGGTCGCGGCGGCGATGGCCGCCCTCGTGAGCGCGGCGTGCGGCGGCAAGGGCAGCCCGTCCACCATCGGCAATGGCGGTGGCGCGCCGCGCGGCTCGGTCCTCGTGTTCGTCGGCCTCGGCGACCGCATGATGTTCGAGGCCGCATGTCACGCCGCGTCGGGCGGTCCCGACTGCGACGCGCTGCGCACCGCCTCGATGGACGGCAAGCAGCAGGTGACGTCGGGCCCGGCGACGTTCCGGATCACGGGCACGGTGTCCGACGAGTGCGACGCGTCGGGCGCGACCGACGTGGTCGGCGTCGAGCGGGTGTCGGGCCCCGAGGAGTCGGTGGTCGGCATCGTCACCTTCCCCGCCGATGCGGCGATCGATCTCCAGCTCCACGACGCCCAGGGCAACCTGAGCGGTGGTGGCGATCCCGCGGCCGGCATGAAGATCGACGACGGCGTCCGCGCCGCGCTGGCGCGAGTCGCGACCGCGGATCTCGCGCGCGGCGACAAGCCGCGGCCGATCGGGCCCGGCGACATCATCGTCGAGCAGGTCGTCACCGCCAACGTCGACGGCGACCCGCGGCTGGATCTGGTGATCGCGGCGAACGTCCCCCTGGCCGACGACAACGGTCCGGGCTACGTGTGGTCGGCGCTGGTGGTGGTGCCGGGCGGTGACAACGCGGCGGCGACGTCGGTGTGGACCAGCGACCTCGAGCACATGACGATCCAGGCGACCTTCGATCTCGAGGGCGACGGCAAGCGCGAGCTGATCTATCACGCCGACTACTACGAGGGCGGCGGCATGGGCGCGGCGTCGATCGAGCAGGGCAAGCTCGAGGCCAAGGGCTCGTGGGGATGCGGCGCATGACGCCGCCGCCGCGACGGCTCGCCGCTGCGCTCGGCGCGGGCGTCCTCGCGCTCGGCGCGGGTGCGGCGGCGGCGGCGCCGCTGTTCACCGAGGCCACCGCGCGGCTCGGCAGCCCGCAGCCGTGTGCGGCCACCAACGAGGGCTGCTACTCCAACTACGTCGCCCTCGCCGATCTCGACGGCGACGGCGATCTCGACGCGGTGTTCGCGTCGGGCGGCGGCTACTACGTCGCGGGCACCGCGGCGCCGATGGCGCTCTACCTCGGCGACGGCGCCGGTAACTTCGTCGAGAGCAACGCGACCACGGTCGCCGGCTTCACCGGTCGGCTGCGCCAGGTCGCGATCGGCGATGTCGACGGCGACGGCGATCTCGATCTGATCGCGCCTGACTCGTGGGCGATGCAGCCCGACGCGGTCTTCATCAACGACGGCCAGCGACCGCCGCGCTTCACCAACGACGGCGCCGCCCGTCTCGGCACCAGCTCGCGGGCCGGCGCGGCGAGGCTCGGCGATGTCGACGGCGACGGCGATCTCGATCTGGTGATCACCGACTGGGGCGCGTCACCGCCCGACTCGCCCGGCACGGGCCACGTCTACCGCAACGACGGCGCCGGCCGCTTCACCGAGCTGGCCGACGCGCTGCCGCCGACCGCGACGGGCGGCACCGGCACCGGACCGATCGACGCCGATCTGTTCGACGCCGACGGTGACTTCGATCTCGACCTGGTCCTCGCCAGCCGCGAGGGCGAGTCGCTGCTCTATCGCAACGACGGCACCGGCCACTTCGCGCCGAGCAGCGCCGACCTGCCCGATCAGAGCGGGCCCTACGTCTACGGTCCCGATCCCTGCGACGTCGACGGCGACGACGATCTCGATCTGTGGCTCGACAACGGCACCGCGCCGCTGCGCGAGCAGCTGGTCATCAACGACGGCGCCGGCCGATTCACCGACGAGACCGCGACGCGGATCATCGGCAACCCGAGCGCCGACGACAACGAGGTCCAGTGCGCCGATCTCGACGGCGACGGCGATCTCGACGCGGTGATCGCGTCGCTGTCCGACGTCGAGCGCGTGCTCGTGAACGACGGCGGCGGCCGCTTCACCGCCGTCGCCGACGCCTTCCCGACGCGCTCCGACGCCACCCTCGGCCTCGATCTCGGCGACGTCGATGGCGACGGCCGCCTCGACGCGATCACCGCCCAGGGCGAGCTCGGCTCCTTCCTCAACCGCCTCTACCTCGGCATCGCCCCGCAGCCGATCGACACTCGCGCGCCTCGCCTCCGCGCGATCGAGTCGCGCGTCGCCCTCACCTCCAGTTACGCCTTCATCCGCTTCGCGATCGTCGACTCGGTCACCACCGACGTCGGTCCTCGCCTCCGCGACGCCCACCTCGTCATCGACGGCGTCGACCTTCCGGCGCGCTTCATCGGCGGCGATCTCTTTCGCGCCACCGTCGACGTCGCCGCGCCCACCACGCTCCGCGTCCGCGCCTGCGCCACCGACCTCCACGGCAACTCTGCCTGCAGCCCCGAGCTCGACGTGACCGTGGTCGGCG
>JAYTAJ010001170.1:0-2555 GCA_043737575.1 Myxococcales bacterium
GGCCGCGTCCCCGAGGGCGAGGAGATCCGCCACCTCAACATCATGCCGATGATGGACATGATGACGATCCTCCTGGTCGCCTTCATCTCGCAGATCGCGGTGGCGTCCAACGCCGCGGCCACCAACTCGGTGACCCTGCCCGCGACGTTCGGCGAGCAGCCGATGCCCGAGACCGCGTCGACGCTCATCATCACCAAGACCGCGATCGTGGTCGAGGGCGAGGAGATCGTCGCGGTCCGCAACGGCGACGTCGATCCCTCGCAGAAGGAGGGCGGCGCCGACGGTCGCAAGATCCCGCGGCTCACGAACTTCCTCGGCACCCTGCGCAGCCTGCAGAACCAGGCGCTGCGCGATCAGGGCAAGCCGGTGCCGCCGGTGCCCGAGCTGATGATCGTCGCGGATCGATCGATCCCCTACGGCCTCCTGGTCAGCGTGATGTTCTCCGCGAAGCAGAAGGAAGCCGGCTACAAGCGCTTCAGGCTGATTGTGCAGAAGAACCACCCGATTCGATCGAAGTGATCGGGGTGCCTCGCTCGGGCGGGGTCACGCGGCGCGGGGCGGTGGAGGCGTTTCCCGGATTCCGGATCCATGGCGCGGGGGGCGTTTCCCGGATTCCGGATCCATGGTGCGGTGGTGATCAGGCGGCCCAGACGTGGGTGCGCATGCCGTCGATGAGGCGGGTGGCGGTGGTGGCGTCGGGGAGGCCCGCGGCGACGACGAGGGCGGCGGGGACGGAGTGCGCGGCGGCGGCGACGAGGGACTGGATCTCGCAGGTGCGCGCGGCGTCGAGGCGCGCGATGGCGGCGGCGGACAGGCGGCGGCGGGCCCAGCGATCGATCGCGCGCGACAGGGTCGCGTGGGCGGTCTCGTCGGGCGCGATCCGCTGCATCGCCGCGCGGATCGCGGGATCGGCGGCGGTGCCCGCCTGCCAGGTCGCGACCAGGGCGGCCCAGCCCTCGCGGACGCAGCCCTCGACCGCGTTGGCGTGGGCCAGGGCCTCGAGCGTCGGGATCGCGGCAGGCGCGGCCCGCGTCACCATCCGCGGCGTCGCGCCGTGCTGCCGCGCGATGCGCGCGCACAGGATCGCGTGGACCGCCTCGTCGGCGGCGGCGCGGCGGCAGGCGTCGATCAGCAGGCGCGGCGCGCGGTGCGCGGCCAGCGCGATCGCCAGCTCGTCGAAGGCGATCACCGACGCCGACTCGAGGCGCGCCTGCTCGGCGAAGAACCCGCCCACCGTCGCGAGATCGTGATCGGCGCGGGCGTAGCCGGCGGGGCGCCGCCCGCCGATGCACGCGGGCGTGTAGGTCCAGCGCGCGATCGGATCGGTGCCCGTCGTCTGGTCGAGCTCGCAGGTCACGACCACTTCGTCGACGGTGACCTCGTCCCACGGGTCCATGCGCTCGAGCAGCTCGACGCACATCGGCTCGCAGTTCGCCTGGTGCGCTCGACACGCGTCGACCAGCGCCTGCAGCTCGGCGTCGAGTGGCGCGGTCAGTACCAGCGAGCCCTCCTGGTCGGGACATTCTCCCGGGGACGTGCAGCCGGGCGCGGCCGCGGAGGCGATCAGGACGAGGTTGCGGAACGTCGAGGCCAGTCCGGGATAGCGCATGACGATCGACATTGCAGCGGGTGTGCCGAGCGCAACTCGCCGCAGCCTCGCGCGCGTCCGTGGCGCAGCGTGACACCGCTGTCGCAGTTTTCTTCGCAGGCGGCGAACGCGCGCGCACATGGTGCGTGTGTTTTCTCCCGGGCTCGCGGGAGCGATTCGCGCTATGGTCGCTGCCATGAAGGCCCTCGTCGGCGAACGTCGTGCGATCGCAGCAGCCGTGCTCTCGTTCTACGGTTTCATCTACCTGCTCCTCGGATTCTCGGCGCCGCCCGAGTGGTCTCCCGCGCTCACCGCGATCGCCGCGCTCTACGGCATCGCGTTCTTCGGCGTGGTCGCGGGCTGGTTCTGGGGACGCTGGTACGCCCAGGGCATCGGCTACTGGGGTCTGGTCAGCGGCGTCCTCGGCATGTGGCAGATCGGGCCCGAGCCGGTGCTGGTCTTCCTCACCGCGACCCATGGCGTCCTCGCGCTCCTGCTCGCGGGTGAGTCGATGGCGGCGGGCTTCGACGGTCGCAACGACTGGCGCACCCGCTTCCACCTCGACGACCTCGGCGTCAACCGCCTCGGCAAGTCGGTCGTGCGCGCGGCGATGAGCTTGCCGATCTTGCTCATGTGGGCGCTGGCCCCGACGCAGCCCAACCAGCTCGCCGCGATGATCCCCCTCGCCCTCGGCGGCGCGGGCGTGTGGGCGCTCTTGCGGATGCGGACCTGGGGCATCTTCGCCCTCGGTGGCAGCGCGTGCGTCCTCGCGGGCCAGGCGAGCCAGGGCCCGAGCATCGCGCCGCTGGCGATCGGCGCCGCCGTGCTCCTCGGCGCCGCGGTGATCCCGTTCGCGGGCCCGATGGCAAAGCACCTCCGCGGCGTTTGATCTCGGTGTGATCGGCCTCGCGCGTGCGGTTGACCCGCCGCACCCGGGGTTGTAGGTTTGCGGGCATGACGACTCGAC
>JAYTAJ010001171.1:0-2555 GCA_043737575.1 Myxococcales bacterium
CGGACGTCGTCGTCGAGGAGATGGGGATCGGCCACCATCGCGGCGCGGGTCGCGGCCAGGATGCGCTCGGCCTCGACCTGCTCGGTGCGCAGGTTGCGCAGGACCAGATCGTCCTCGGCGTGATCGAACGACTCGATCAGCATCCGCTCGACCTCCTCGTCGGTGAGGCCGTACGACGGCTTGACGTCGACCGCGGCGGTGAGGCCCGAGGTCTGCTCGATGGCATCGACGTGGAGGATGCCGTCGGCGTCGACCTTGAAGCTGATCTCGATGCGCGCCGCGCCCGCGACCATCGGCGGCACCCCGCGCAGCTGGAACCGCGCGAGCGAGCGGCAGGCCTCGACGGTCTCGCGCTCGCCCTGGACGACGTGCAGATCGAAGCCGGTCTGGTTGTCGGCGTAGGTCGTGAACGTCTGGGTCGCGCCGCACGGGATCGTCGAGTTGCGGACGATCAGCTTCTCGACGACGCCGCCCATGGTCTCGAGGCCGAGCGACAGCGGCACGACGTCGAGCAGCACGATGTCGGTCTGGCCGCCGGCGAGGACGTCGGCCTGGACCGCGGCGCCGAGCGCGACGACCTGATCGGGATCGAGCTCGCACAACGGCTCGCGGTCGAACCAGGTCGCGACGAACGCCCGCACGACCGGCGATCGAGTCGAGCCGCCGACCAGCACGACGCCGTCGAGCTCGGCGGTGGTGAAGCCGGCGTCGCGCAGCGCGCGGCGACAGGCCTTGCCGGTCTGCTCGAGCAGCGGCGCCGCGATGGTCGCCAGCTCGGCGCGACCGAAGGCCCGCTCGAACACCTGGTCGCCGAGGACGATCCGGACCGCGGTCTCGTCGACCTCGGTGAGCCGCTCCTTGGCGGCGCGGGCCGCGGCCAGGGCGGCGCGGATCGCGCGCTTGCTGGCGACGTCGTCGGTCTGGACCGGGACCGCGCCGACGATCGCGCGGACGATCGCGCGATCGAGATCGTCGCCGCCGAGCGCCGAGTCGCCGCCGGTCGCGCGGACCTCGAACACGCCGTCGACCAGCGTGAGGATCGAGATGTCGAACGTGCCGCCGCCGAGATCGTAGATCGCGTAGGTGCCGCGGGTGCCGCGATCGAGCCCGTAGGCCAGCGCCGCGGCGGTCGGCTCGGCGAGCAGCCGCAGCACCTCGAGCCCGGCCAGCCGCCCGGCGTCGCGGGTCGCCTGGCGCTGGGCGTCGTCGAAGTAGGCCGGCACCGTGATCACCACGCCGTCGAGGGCGCCGCCGAGCGCGGTCTCGGCGCGGGTCCGCAGCTCGGACAGGATGGCCGCCGACACCTGCACCGGCGAGCGCTCGCGGCCGTCGCTGAAGCGCAGCTTGACCATGCGGCCGGCGTCGTCGATGAGGTGGTTGGCCGACATCGACGCGGCGGCGCCGACGTCGGCGAGGGCGCGGCCCATCAGCCGCTTGACGCTGGCGACGGTGTCCATCGGGTGCTCGTCGCCGCGCGCGATCGCGGCCTCGCCGACCACCGCGTTGGCGCCGTCGTAGCTGACCACCGACGGCACGATCGCCTGGTGCGGCGCGGGCGCGATCACCGCGGGGGTGCCGTCGGCGACCCACGCCACCAGCGAGTTGGTGGTGCCGAGATCGATGCCGACCACGCGCTGCTTGCACGCGGCCTTGTCCGGGGATGCCCCGGGTTCGGAGATCTGGAGAAGCATGGCGTCCTACTCAGCAGCGTCTAGCGCCGCGTCGCACTCGTCGACGTAGCGGCCGACGTAGCGCAGCGTGATCAGATCGTGCTTGATCGCGGCGAGCACCGCCGCGTCGTCGTCGCCGCCGAGCGCGGCGAACCGTCGGCCCAGCGCGTCGAACAGCCCGCGCTGCCGGGCCCGCATGTCGGCCGCGAGCAGGTTGACGCGGTCGATCGCGCCGGCCGCCCGGGCCTCGGCCAGCTCCTCGCGCAGCTCGAGGATCTCCATCAGGAACGCGGGCTCGAGGCGCTCGCGCTCGTCGATGGCGACGCCGTGCCGCGCCAGCAGCTGCTCGGCGCGACGCTGCGGCTTCTTCAGCACCTGGTAGGCGTCGTTGAGCGCGCGGGTCCGCACCAGCGCCGCCGCCCGCTCGCCCGCGGGCGCGCCGACGAAGCGATCGGGGTGGACCTCGCGGCTGCGCTCGCGAAAGCGCGCCTCGAGCTGGGCGGTGTCCAGATCGAACCGCGGCTCGATGCCGAGCACCGCGAACGGATCAGGACCGGACTGGAGCTGCATGACGCACTAGAACTGCACCGACTCGCCGCAGCCGCACTCGCCCTTGGCGTTCGGGTTCTGGAACTTGAAGCCGTGGCCCATCATGCCGCGCGTGAAGTCGAGGGTCATGCCGCGCAGGTAGACCAGGCTCTTGGGATCGGTGACGACCTTGACGCCGTGGGCCTCGAACAGCTTGTCGGTCGGCCGCAGCTGGTCGGCCCACTCGAAGACGTAGGTGAAGCCGGTGCAGCCGCCGCCGCGGATGCCGACGCGGATCGCGGCCTCGGGCGTCGCGCGCTTGTCGCGCTGGCGTGCGATCTCGCCGGCCGCGGCCGC
>JAYTAJ010001172.1:0-2554 GCA_043737575.1 Myxococcales bacterium
CTCACCGATGGTGCGGAGGCCGCCGGCCTTGAGCTGCTCGAACAGCAGCTCGTTGGCGTCGTCGACCCGCGGGTACTTCGAGTGCATCTTGTCGACCGCGACCAGCGACGGGTAGCGCGACGCCATGAAGCTCGGCATCGATCGCGGCGTGTTGTTGGCGTTGGCGTAGGCGCGCTTGAACCACACCGACTGCGCGAGGAACCCGTCGAGCCGCGGCGTCAGCGACTTGCCGTCGCGCTGGTAGCCGCTGGCGCCGAGGCGATCGACCCGCAGCGTGTCGACCATGATGATGACGACGTTGTGCTTGGGTCCCGCGGCCGGCGGCGGCACCGCCACGCCCGCGTCGGTCGTGGGCGGCGGCGGCGTGCCGGCGTCGACGATCGGTTCGTCGGCGGCGGTGCGATCGCCGCCCTGGCAGTTGTCGTCCTTGCCGTTGCCGGCGATCTCCTTGGCGTTGGGATTCACGTTCGGATCGCCGTCGTCGCAGTCGGGGCCGCGGAAGAACCCCGACACGCCGTCGCCGTCGCCGTCGATCATCGAGCGCCCGAGGCTGACGAAGGTCGCCGACGCCAGGCCGCGCTCGGTGACGCCGCGCGCCACCGCCTCCGACGGCGCGTGGCCCGGCCGCATCGTCCGTGCGCCGTGGACCAGCGCGAACACCAGCGCGACCCCGACCAGCGCCGTCCGCGCGATCGGCGGCAGCGCCACCCGCACCCGCCACAGCGGCCCGTAGAAGATCGCGCCGAGCACCAGCGTCACGATCGGGAGCAACACCAGCTGGGCCAGCGCCGCCATCGGCAGCGCCGCGTTGTCGAAGCCGGCGCCGTAGAGCCGCTTGCGCGCGTAGGCGAGGATGACGAGCGCCGCGATCACCAGCGCGAGCGCCGCGTGGGGCACGGGGCCGAACCGCGGCAGCTTGACCAGCGCGATCCGCAGCACGCGCTGCAGCGGCAAGATCAGGAGCGCCATCGCGATCGCGCCGAGCACGACGATCGAGCCGAGCACCTTGGCGCCGGCCTCGGGGCGATGGGCCTTGGCGACGATCATCTTCGCCGCGAGCGAGCCGAAGATCGCCAGGGCGATCGCGGCGACGATGCCGGCCAGCACGAACGCGGTCCACGACGCGTCGCGCTCGCGATCGTCGGCGAGCGTGCCGAACGCCCGCGCGCCGAACGTCGCGCGAAACCCCGCGGCGATCGCGCCCGCGTACAGCGCGAAGCCGAAGGCGGGCAGGGCCCACAGCCCGATCACCGTCGGCAACGTCGTCGCGCCCGCGGCGAGGCCGTCGATCACCGCGAGGACCAGGGCCGCGACCAGCGCGGTGCCGGCGCCCGCGACGGACGCGGCGGCGTTGGGATGAGCAGACTGCGAGACGTCCTCGGCCATGGCCGAAGCGTTACCACGGCGAGGAGATCGGCTCGGCGCGCCGCGGCGATCTACCGGCGGCCGGTGACCAGCGCCATCGCGGCGTCGCGCTCGGGGACGCCGTCCCACGCGCCGAGGCTCTGACACGACAGCGCCGCGGCGGCCGACGCCAGCTCGATGCAGCGCAGGAACGGCAGCTCGCCGAGCAGGCCGGCGACGAAGGCGCCGTGGAAGACCGAGCCGGCGCCGGTCGAGTCGATGGTCTCGACCGGGTAGCCGGGGACCTCGATCAGCTCGCCGCCATGGCGGCCGACCGCGCCCGCGGCGCCGAGGGTGACGACGACCGCGCGGGGCCCGAGCTGCATCAGCTCGCCGAGGGCCTGGACCAGATCGCGGCGCGGCGCCAGCTCGGCGACCATGCGCTCCGACGAGATCAGCACGTCGGCGAACGCGACCAGCTCGCTCGCGCCCTCGGTCGGCGCGGTCAGATCGACGATGACCGGGATGCCGCGGGCCCGCGCGATCGCCGCGATGCGGACCTGGGCCGCGGGCACCGAGTCGTCGAGGAGGAGCGCGCCGACCCCGGACAGCGCGGCCTCGAGATCGATCGGCGAGCCGTCGAGATCGCCGTCGTCACCAGCGCCGCGCTGCACCAGCCGGCCGCCGTGGGGATCGACGGTGACGATCTCGGCGCGGAAGCTGGTGCTGGTGGTGCGGAGCAGCTCGCCGTCGAGCCCGGCCTGGACCAAGGTCGCGCGGACCAGCGCGCCGAGCCCGTCGGTCCCGATCCACCCGGCCAGGCGGCCGCGGCAGCCGAAGGCGGCGGCGGTGCGCACCGCGACCGCGACCCCGGGCCCGGGCGACACCGCGATCGCGGCCAGCTCGGCGACGTCGCCGTGCGGGCCGGTCTCGGGGACCTTGTGGGCGAGGGCCGAGACCGACACCCCGATCCGCCCGACCCCGACCACGACAGGCCGTTGTATCAGAGGCTCGGTGCGGCCGATCACATCGCGAGGGTATCTGACGTCGCGGGCCCAGTGCTACCTTGCGGCGTGGCCGATCGACCGAGTCCCCCGGCGGGGCAACCCAACCGCACCGCGGCGGGTCCAACGGCCGATTCACGTCGCGAGGACCCGTTGGCCACCCAGACTGTCGCAAGCGATCTCTCTCTGGACATCCCGAGACCGCG
>JAYTAJ010001173.1:0-2552 GCA_043737575.1 Myxococcales bacterium
CAGGTGATCGACGTCGTCGGTCGGCCCAAGGGCACGCTGCGCATCCTGCTCGTCCACATCGCGGTCTACGGCCCCAAGCTGCGCGCCGACATCGTCCGCAAGGCCCGCGCCGTCGGCGCCGTGCTCGTCGTGTGCGGCCACTCTCACGTGCCGTTCATCGGCACCGACCGCGGCATCGCGATGTTCAACCCCGGCTCGATCGGGCCGCGCCGCTTCCACCTGCCGATCGTGTTCGGCACCATCGACATCACGCCCGAGCGCGTCCACCTCGCCCACCACGACTGCGCGACCGGGGCGCCCTGGAGCCCGCCGTGAACCACACGCTCCGCTTCGCCGTCGCCGCCGTCCTCTGCGCCCTCGCCGTCTGGTGGTACCTGCGCCGCACCGAGCGCGCGTCGCCGCCCGTGCCGCCGCCCGTCGCCACCCTCGACGCCGGCGCCGTCTCCGCCCCCGACTCCCCTCCGCCGTTGCCCCATCCGCCTGCTCCGTCCGACGACGCGCCGCGCTTCCGCTCGATCGATCCCACGCGCCGCCGCGCGATCCTCTCCCGCATGGCCGCCGCCCGCGCCGCCCGCGCCCGCGGCACCGCGGTCCCCGCCGCCGCCGCCGCCGATCCCGCACCGCTGCCCGGCACCGTCGACGCCGACGCCGTCCTCGACAGCTTCCTGCCCCTCATCCCGTCGTTCAAGGACTGCTACGCCCGTCGCGCCAACCCCGCCGTCACCAGCCTCCGCGTCGAGCTGTCGCTCTCGCTCGTCGGCGATCCCGACGTCGGCACCCTCGTCGACTCCATCGCCGTCGACGGCGACGCCGCCTTCCGCGCTGACCCCGACCTCGCGACCTGCCTGCGCGAGACCGCCCTCGCCATCGAGCTGCCCCCGATGTCGGGCAACACCGCCGCCGCCTTCCGCACCGTCCTCGTCCTCGCCGACGACGAGCCCCCCGCCGCCGACCAGGCCGCACCGTGACTCGTGGCGGGCATCAGCCGTCGGCCTAAACGCCATCGATCCCGCCACGGGGCTTGCCGCTGAGTTACCCATATGACATGCGCGTCATATGGGTAATCACTACCATGCCCCCTTGAGGCCTCTCAAGGCGCCGCGAGCAGTCGGACCCGCTGAGCTACATTCGCCGCGTGGTCTCCAATTGAGCATGCAGCGCAGCGGCCAGGCCGTCGCCCCATTGCGTCTCGGTGAAGTCTTTTACTTCCGAGCCCGCAGAGGTTCTCCAGTCATTGAAACCCAGCAAGCTCGATCGACGACGGCTCAGCCGCGGATCTTCTTCAGCTCGGCGAAGAAGAGGTCGAGCTCTTCGGCCTTGGTGTAGAAGTGCGGCGAGATGCGGATGCCGACGCCGGGGCGGTGATCGCAGAAGAAGCGGCGGCGGTTGAGCTCGCGGCAGATGTCGGCGGCGCCGACGAAGTCGAACACGACGGAGCCGCCGCGGGCGTCGGCGGCGCGGGGTGAGCTGAGCTTGAAGCCGTGCTCGTCGACGAGGTCGATGGCGCGGGCGGTGAGCACGAGCGACTTCTCGCGGATCGCGGTGACGCCGATCTCGGCGACGATGGTGTGGCCGGCGCGTGACTGATAGAAGGCGGAGATGGCGGGGGTGCCGGCGAGGTAGCGCCACACGGTGTCGGCGTAGGTCTGCTCGGGCATGGTGAACGCGAACGGATGGGCGTTGGCGAACCAGCCGGTGGTGCGCGGCTCGAACTTGTCGATCAGATCGGCGCGCACGTAGAGCCAGCCGGCGCCGGGGCCGCCGCACAGGTACTTGACCGAGCCGCCGCACGCGAACGACACGCCGAGATCGACGACGTCGATCGGGATGGTGCCGATCGACTGGTAGCAGTCGAGCACGACGTGGGCGCCGACCTCGGCGGCACGCCGCGCGATCTTCTTCACGTCCTGGATGAACCCGCTCGAGAACACGACGTGCTGGATCGGCACGCACACGGTGTGCTCGTCGATCGCGGCGCACACCGCGTCGGCGTCGATGGTGGTGCCGTCCTTCGACTCGACCAGCACGACCTTGGCGCCGCGCCGCTCCTCGGCCTTCCACACGTACGACACGGTCGGGAACATCAGCGTCTCGTAGACGACGGTGTTGCGGGCCTCGGTGAACTCGAAGCACGACGCGACGCACGCCATCGCGGTCGACACGTTCTGCTGCATCGCGACGGTGCCGGGCGGCGCCGAGATCAGCTTCTCGATGCGCGCGCCGGCCTTGCCGACCTCGGGGATCCACTCGTCCCACGCGGTGATCGAGCGGGTCTGCCAGAGATCGAAGAACTCGGCGAGATCCTCCTCGGCCTTGGCGGGCACGCAGCCGAGCGAGTGCGAGATCAGGTGGACGCACTGCTCGAGCGCGGGGAACTTGGCGCGCCAGGCGAGGAGCGGATCGTCGGGGAGGGTCATCGGGCCCCGACCCTATCCGAAACCGCGGCCGGATCCGATAGGCTCGCCCGATGACGAATCCGGTGAGCTGGGGCGCCGCCCGGGCGGCGAGCACGTATCAGACCGAGACCGCGGTGGTGCGCGTCGACGGGGCGA
>JAYTAJ010001174.1:0-5862 GCA_043737575.1 Myxococcales bacterium
GAGCGGGCCCGCCGGCTCGGCGCCGCGCTCGTCGCCCACGACCTCGCCACCCAGGCCGACGTCGCGATCGGACAGCCGTCCTCGCCGGCCGCCGCCGCGCTCGAGATCCGCGGCCTCCTGCGCGATGACGCGGGCGTCCTGGTCCACGTCTTCGGCCCGCTGATCTACGCGCGGACCGGCGCCACCGCGCCCTTCGATCACGTCGCGCGCCACGCCTCGCTCGGCGAGCCCAGCCCGCTGTCCGCGGTCCAGCTCCGCGACGCCACCCTCGTCGACGTGGCCGCCCACCGGATCACCATCTTCGAGAACCAGGCGCCGTTCCTCGACTACCTCGAGCGCGCCGATCCCGCTCGCGAGCTCGTCGTCTTCGCGCGCGGCCAGGCGACGTGGGCGGTCGTCATGGTGCTGCGCCTCTGTGCTCCGGCCCGGCTGCCGGTTCGGCTCGCGGGCGATCTCGATCGCAGCGGCGTGCTCATCCTGCGCAGCCTCGCCCGCCGCGCCCACCTCGCCATCGAGCCGTGGTGCATGGACGTCGCCACCCATCGTCGGTTCGCGATGTCGGGACGGGCCATCGACGCCGAGGAGCGGGTTCGGCTCGCGCGCTTGGTCGCCGTCGACGATCCCGCGGCCGTCGGCCACGAGCTCCTGCTCGAGCTGCACCGCACCGGGACGTGGATCGAGCAAGAGGTGTTCTCGCACCTCTTGCTCTTGCCCGACCAGGGCAGGACCGGAACCGGGACGCCGCCGCACAACGATGCAAGCTAGCGGATCGGTCTGATCGTCACGACGTCGGGCGCGCAAGTCCTGCGCGTCAGCGCGCGGCGAGCCGCAGCCTGTGCGCGGTGAGGGCGGTTGGCGGCGCGGCGTCGTGGTGGCGAGGGGCTTGCACGGTTGGAGCGACATGCTGGGCGCGCGCTGGTGGCTGATCGCGGTGGTCGCGGCATGTAGCGAGCGCGCGGCGCCGTCGCCGTCGCTGGAGGCGCAGCGAGGACGAGCGTCGCCGATGGCGGAGCGGGGGTCGGCCGCGGGCGATGACTGCGCGGTCGACGAGGATTGCGAGCTGGTGCCAGTCCTGACCTGCTGCGGTGAGTGCGCGCCGTCGCCGCCGTTCGAGTCGGTGCCGCGGGCGGCGATCGACGCGTTGCTGCTCGAGACCGAGGAGCGCTGCCTTCGCGACGATCGACCGTGCCCGTCGTGTGCGCGGCCGCGGCGCGGCTGCACCGCGTCGGCGTACTGCGCGCAGGGTCGGTGCCGGTTCACGACGATCGGCTGCGACTTTCCCAACATCTGACCGGCGTCGACGGCGAGCCGTGGTGTGGTGCTTGCACCGCTCGGTGGCATGTCGAACCGACGCGAGGTGCGGGCCTACGATTACGTCAACCATCCCTACGAGGCGGTCCGCGACACGCTGTTCGCGGGCCCACTGGCGGTGTTTCGCAAGGCGACGATGACGGCGCTGCGCGACGAGCCGGGCGGCGGCGCGGAGCTGCGCGCCAAGCTGGGGCCGATCACGGTCACCCAGGAGGTCGCGATCGAGGTGGTGGAGATCCGCGCGGCGACGTCGCCGACCAACCAGCCAGCGACCGAGCTGGTCCTCGAGTGGAAGGCGATGCGGCAGTCGGGGTTGTTCCCGACGATGCGCGCGACGCTGTCGGTGTATCCGCTCAGCGCGACGGAGACCCAGCTGGATCTCGCAGGCACCTACGATCCGCCGCTGGGCATGCTGGGCGACGTGATCGACGCGATCTCGATGCACAAGGTCGCGCAGTCGTCGATCACGGGCTTCATCCAGGAGGTCGCAGGCTTCCTGCGCGCGCCGCCTCCGGCCGCGGCGCCGCGGGAGTGATCGGCGGCGCGGCGCATGCAAGAGGACCCGGCATGCGTGCACTGCTCGTCGTTGCCTTGACCGCTGGCTGTTCGAGCCGAGCGGCGATCCCGCCCCGTCCGCTGGGCGTGCAAGACCACCTCGCCGAGGCCGAGCGGCACGACGCCGACGCCACCGGCCTCGAGGCCCGCGCCGCCTCGCGCGAGCGGGTCGGGCCGCCGCCAACCGCGTACAGCTGCGGCGATCAGGCCGTCGCCGATCAGACGACCTCGGGCGGCGAGCGCCTGGGCGGCCGCGCACCGTGCTGGAGCGGCGAGGGCGGCGCGGTCGACCGCGATCGCGCGACCGCGGCGCGGTTGCGCGCCGACGCTCGCGATCATCGCGTGCGGGCCCGGGCGCTGGTGCGGTCCGAGCACGCGTGGTGCGCGGACCTGCCGGCCGCCGAGCTCGAGCACACGCCGTTCGACCATCACGAGGACGTGGTCGCGGTGAGCGCGGAGCTCGACGGCGATCGCCTGCGCGGCGCGCGCATCCGCTTCGCGCGCGTGCCGCAGCTCACGGCCGAGTGGCTGCGCCAGACCCTGACCTGCCACGCCGCGATCGCGGCGGCGGGCGGCTACGCTCCGGCGCTCCACGCGACCTGCCCCGCGGTGGTCGCGGGCGCCGAGACGACGGTGATCGACGATCCGGCCGGGCTGGTGGTCGTGATCCACGCCGACGATCCGGCGGCCGCGATCACGATCTACGCCCGCGCCGAGGCGCTGCTCGACGCGCGCCACGACGGCCACGGTCACTGACCGAGGCGGATCGCGGCCGGCGCCTCCTCGGTCCAGCGCTCGCGTCGATCGTACTCGAGCGCGGTGATCTGCCAGCGGTAGTACGAGAACTCTCCCGTCGCGAGCTGCCAGGTCACCTCGCCCGCGGTCGGCACGGTGATGCCGTCGAAGCGGCCCCACGCGGTGATCGGGATCCGCCAGCGCTCGCGGCGCGCGTCGGCGTCGCCGCCGAGGTAGCGGTCGGCCTCGAGGCGCACGACCCGGTCGGCGTCGTCGAAGGTCAGCTCGACCGACGCCGACACGCCGCGATAGGTCATCGTCGCGCGCGCGGTGTGGGCGTCGATCGGGGACCACGCGACGTAGGGCGCGAGCGCGGCGGCGGGGAACCACACCAGCTCGCCGAGGAAGCGCTGCAGCGCGCCCTCGTCGAGCTTGGGGCCCGACGCGTCGACCACGGGGACGCCCGCGGTGGTGATGAGCATGCGGCCGCGGCCGTCGGCGTAGTGGTCGCGGCCCGCGATGGGCAGCACCCGCTTCAGGCGCATCGACGTCGTCCACACGAAGCCGGGCTGGTCGATCGAGAAGTACTGCTCGGCGGTGGCCGCCATCCACGGCTGATCGATCGCGGTGCGCATCGCGCCGCGCTGACGCAGCCGCACCATCCGCGGGCGCGGCCGACCGACCACGCCCGCGGCGTCGAGCCAGCGCGCCACCGGCGGCGGCAGGGTCGCGAGCTCGCGCCGCTCGACCACCGCGCCCGCGGTCGGTGGGACCCGCGCCAGCAGCGCCGCGATCTGGTCGTGGCTGACCCGATCGAAGCGCGCCTGAGCGATCGCGACGGCGATGGCGATCGCGAGCACGACGTTGGCGATCGTGCCGACCCGGGCCTCGGGCCAGGCGCGGACGACGAGGACCTGGGACAGCACGACGCCGGCCGCGGCGACCCACCACCACGGCACCCGCAGCGTCGCCAGCACCGCGGCGACGACGAGGAGCGACGCCGCGACCAACCACGCGCCGCCGAGGGCGCCGCGGTTCCGGGCGAAGCCGAGCACATGGATGAGGCCATGGACCGCGAGCAGCGCGATGAGAACGAACCGCATGATCATCAGAGAAGCAACTGGCTGGCCAGGGCGGGGCGGTGATCGCGCGCAAGATCTGCGCGCTCGCAGCCTCGGGCGCGCGGCACGGCGATCGCAACGGTTGCAGCGATGCAGTGGCACGCCCTGGAGTCCGATGCGGTGCTGGCGGCGCTGGAGGTGACGGGGTCGGGCCTCACCACCGAGGCGGCGGCGGCGCGCCGCGCCCGCCACGGGCCCAACGCCCAGCCCGAGCCGCGGCGCCCGTCGCGCTGGATCCGGATCGGATCGCAGCTCGCGAACCCGCTGAACTACCTCTTGCTCGGCGCCGCGGCGATCGCGGGGTTCCTCGGCGAGGTGAGCGACGCGATCGTGATCGCGATCGTGGTCGCGCTCAACGCGGCGATCGGCGCGGTGCAGGAGGGCCGCGCCGAGCACGCGCTGCGGGCGCTGCGGCGGCTGACGGCGCAGCACGCGCGGGTGACCCGCGACGGCGTCGAGCAGGTGATCGACGCCCGCGAGCTGGTGCCGGGCGACGTGATCGCGCTGGCGGCGGGCGACGCGGTGGTCGCCGACGCCCGGCTGCTGGACGACGCTGCGCTGCAGGTCGCGGAGGCGGCGCTGACCGGCGAGTCGGTGCCGGTCATGAAGGATCGCCGGGCGGTCGCGGCCGACACGACGCTCGCGGATCGCAGCTGCGTGGTCCACGCCGGCACCCACGTCACCGCCGGCCGCGCTCGCGCGGTGGTGGTGGAGACCGGGCCGCGCACCCAGCTCGGCGCGATCGCGTCGCTGACCGAGACCACCCGGCCGCCGCCGACGCCGCTGACTCGACGGATCGAGCAGCTCGGCCGCCAGGTCACGGTCGCCGCCGCGATCGTGCTGGCGCTGGTGATCGCGCTCGGCCTGGCGCGGTCGATGCCGCTGTCGCAGATCGCGATGATCGGGATCAGCCAGGTGGTCGGCATGATCCCCGAGGGGCTACCGATCGCGATGACGATCGGCCTCGCGGTCGGGGTCCAGCGGATGGCGCGGCGCGGCGCGATCGTGCGCCGGCTCGGCGCGGTCGAGACCCTGGGCTCGACGACGATGATCTGCAGCGACAAGACCGGCACCCTGACTCGCAACGAGATGACGGTGGTCGCGCTGCACCTGCCGCGGCGCGGCGCGATCGCGGTGGCCGGGGTCGGCTACGAGCCGGTCGGCGGCTTCACCGAGGACGGCCGCGCGATCGACGCCGGCGCCGACCCGGCGCTGCGGCGGCTGCTCGAGGCCGGCGTGCTGTGCAGCGACGCCACCGTGCTCGCCCCCGACGGCGACGACGGCCGGTGGCGCGCCGTCGGCGATCCGACCGAGGCGGCGCTGGTGACCGCGGCGATCAAGGGCGGCGTGATCCCCGACGCTGCCCGCGCCGCCGCCCCGCGCGAGGCCGAGCTGCCGTTCGACGCGGCGACCCGGCTGATGGCGACCCAGCACGTCGTCGCCGGCCGCCGCACCGTGCTGATCAAGGGCGCGCCCGAGGTCGTGCTGGCGCTGTGCGCGAGCGCCGAGGAGCGTGGGGCCGCGACGATCGCCGCGGAGCAGCTGGCGGCGACCGCGCTGCGAGTGCTGGCGGTCGCGGTCGTCGACGACGCCACCCTGACCGACGGCGGCGGCGTCGCGGCGCTGCGCGGCCGCGCGGTGCTGCTCGGGCTGATCGGTCAGCTCGATCCGCCGCGCGACGAGGTGGTCGCGTCGATCGCGGCGTGCCGTGGCGCCGGCATCCGGGTCGCGATGCTCACGGGCGATCATGGCGCCACCGCGCTGGCGATCGCGATCCGCCTCGGGCTGGTGGCCGACGGCGCGACCGCGCGGGTGATCGACGGCCGCGAGCTGGAGGCGATGGACGACGCCGGGCTCGACGCCGCGCTCGCCGCCGACGTCCGGGTGTTCTCGCGGGTCCATCCGGCCCAGAAGCTGCGCGTGGTCACCGCGTGTCAGCGCCGCGGTGAGGTCGTCGCGGTGACCGGGGACGGCGTCAACGACGCGCCCGCGCTGGTGCGCGCCGACGTCGGCATCGCGATGGGCATCACCGGCACCGACGTCGCCAAGGAGGCCGCGAAGATCGTGATCACCGACGACAACTTCGCGACCATCGCCGCCGCGGTCGAGGAGGGTCGGGTGGTCCGCCGCAACCTCAAGA
>JAYTAJ010001175.1:0-5859 GCA_043737575.1 Myxococcales bacterium
TGCTTCTCGGCCGGCGCCGACTTCAAGTCGGTGGTGCAGCTCGACGGCGACGGGCCGCCGCGGGCGCCCCACGAGAAGAGCGTCGCGATGTACCAGCCGTTCCTGTCGACGTTGACGCTCGAGGTCCCGGTGATCGCCGCGCTCAACGGCCACACCATCGGCGGCGGCTTCGGCCTCGCGCTGTGCGCCGACCTTCGCATCGGCGCCCGCGGCGCGCGCTACGGCGCCAACTTCACCCGGCTCGGGTTGTCGCCCGGCATGGCGATCAGCTACCTCTTGCCGCGGCTGGTCGGCGTGGCGCGCGCCAACGAGCTGTTGTTCACCGGCCGGCTGATCGACGGCGACGAGGCCGCGCGCATCGGCCTGGTGAGCTCGCTCCACGACGCCGCCGAGGTGTTGCCCCGCGCGCTCGAGCTGGCGCGCGAGATCGCGGCCAACGCACCGCTCGCGGTGCGCGAGACCAAGCGCGCGATCTACCGCGGCCTCGACTGGGATCCGCGCGGCGCCGCGGCCCTCGAGGCGTTCGCCCAGGCCGCGACCCTGCAGACCGCCGACGCCGCCGAGGGCATCGCCGCCTTGCTCGCCAAGCGGGCGCCGCGCTTCACCGGCCAGTGAGTCGTGTCATGCTCCGCGGGTGCCTACGGGGCGCCCGCTCTCTTCGGTGTGGTGGATGCTGATCATCTCCGTCGCGACCGACCTCGCCTTGCTCGCCGCGATCCGCTTGGTCGACGAGGGCGTCGGTGCGAGCGCGGCCCCGCCGTGGCGATCGACCTTCGACGCCGCCCCGACGATCGACGCCGCGCCGCCGCCGCCGGCGTGGGCGATCTGCATGCCGGGCGAGAGCGGTGAGCCGCCCGCGACGGTCGCGATCACGTACCTCGACGCCACGCGTGACGTCGCGGTCACCGCGCCCGAGATCCGCGGCTGGTTCGGCGATCTACCGCCGACCGCGATCCAGGTCTGGCGCCTCGAGCAGATCGACGGCCGCCGCCGGGTGTCGTTCGAGCTGCCCGCGACGACGTGGCCGCCGTGGACCCAGCTCGCGGGCAGTCACAGCGGCGCCGCGCTGTGCGATGCGCTGCACCGCGAGCTGAAGGCTCACCAGGTCGGGCGGCCGCGGCCGACCACCGAGCTGACCGCCACCGATCGCGAGACCCGATCGCGCCACGACCTCGAGTTCTTCTCGGCGCGACGCGAGCGGCTGTATCGGACCCGGACCTGGACGGGGACGCTCGCGGATCTGACCCAGCCCGTCCTCGACGAGCACCAGCAGTGGATCGCCGCCGCGCTGACGGGAGCGCCGTGAGGCGTCGGCGGCTCCAGCCCGCGGCGTGGCTGGCGCGGCTGATCGCGGTGGGCGCGGTCGCGGCGATCGTCGTGCTCGGCCTCGGCATCCGCGGCGAGCGCGGGCGCTACGGCCGCGCGGTCCGCGATCAGCGCAACGACGTCACCAAGCTCGCGGCGGCGACCGAGCCGTCGACCCGCGGCGGCGAGCGGGTGCTGTGCGCGCGCGGCGTGACCGGGTTCGCGAGCGCGGCGGCGGCGGTGTACGGCGCCGGGCTGCGCGACGCCGACGGCGTGATCGTGCCGAGCGCGCTGGCCGCGATCTCGGGCGCGGCGATCGAGGCCGATCGCTGGGCCGAGCAGGCCGGTGCCGACGGCGCGACGCCGGGGCCCGCGCTGCCGCAGCGGGTCGGGCTCGATCTCGCGGGCGCGACGGTGGCGCCACCGCAGGCGGCGTGCGACGGCGCCCAGGCCTTCGCCCAGGCGCGGGTGAGCGGCCACGGCCTGCCCGCCGCCGTGACCAAGCCTACGGCGTCGTCGTCGTCGAAGAAGGCGGCGCCGAAGAAGATGAAGAAGAAGAAGGCGGAGCAGAAGAAGCCGACGGCGCGGACCAGGCCCCGGTGAAGTACGCGGCGATCGCCGCGATGTAGTGCGGCGCCGCGAAGCTCGCGGCGGTCTTGCCGACGCGCTCGAAGCGCAGCCCGAGGGTGAACGGCACGACGCCGGTCGGCGTCTTCACGCCGAAGCCGACCAGGAGCAGGCTGTCGTCGTCGATCGCGCGATCGCACGCGAGCTGGTACGGCTGCGCGCGCTGGCCGGCGACGGTGTGGCCGCGGTTCCAGCGCTCGCACCGCGCGCGATCCTCGGCGATGTCGCCGAGCGCGTCGATCGTGCCGGTCTTGGCGCCGTAGAACACCAGGCGCTCGTCGGCGAACAGCCGCTGCAGCGCCTTGTGCGAGGTGCCGGTGCGCAGCGAGCCGCACAGCCCGCCGCCGGCGCCGGTCACGGTGTCGCCGCGCTCGGCGGTGCGGCAGTCCCAGGTCGGCACCACGCCCGCGGCCGCGACCGGGAACCACGACGCCGCGAGATCGAAGCGACCGGTCGCGTCGGGCTGATCGTAGAGCACGCGGCCGAAGCTGTCGGCGAGCTGCGCCAGCGACGCCACCGGATGCAGGCCGGAGCCGCGCAGGAACTGGAAGTAGTCGCGCAGGTTGACGTCGCCCGGGCGCGCGCCGCCGCCGTACAGATCGAAGCCCTCGGGCCCGAGCGCGACCAGATGGCGCTGCCGCGTCGACGGCGCCGCGATCGGCAGCGCCCGCGCGACGCACAGATCGCGACGCGAGCCGACCCGTTCGCACTGGCGCTTGTCGCCGCGCAGGCACATGCGGCGGCCGAGCAGCTGCTCGAAGCGCGTCCACAGCGGCGTCGTGCGCAGCACCGCGAGATCGACCCGATCGACGCCGATCACCTCGCGGCCGCCGTAGGTCGTCGTGATCGGATGATCGATCGACCACGCCGCGGTGTCGCGCCTGATCACCGCGTCGATCGTGCGGCCCTCGCCGTCGACGCGGACCTCACCGTCGGGCAGCGCGGTGCCGAGCAGGCCGAGCGCCGCCATGTACCAGTTCGACGACTGCGCGAGGAAGCCGTGCAGATCGAACTGCTCGGACACGCCGCGCGTCAGCGGCGTCGGCGGACAGTGACCGAGGAGCGCGGTCTTCTTGCGCAACCCGCACGCCAGGGTCGGGGTCACGCTCAGCGCGAGCTGCGAGGTCCACGCCGGCGCGGCCAGCTCGGCGGCGCGCGCCAGGATCGGCTTGAGCGTCGAGCCGACCGCGATCGGCGCGTTCCACTCGATCTTCTCGGCCGAGTCCTCGCGGGCGCCGCCCGGCAGCTTGGCGCCGGTGCGGACGTCGCGATCCTCGAGGAGGCGGATCAGGTGCTGCTCGATCTCGGGGGTCGCGGGCGCGTAGGCGAGGCTGGCGCGGCCGGGGACGAACTCGCCCTGCGCGACCAGCTCGCCGGTGTCGCCGCGCAAGAGCACGTACTGCGCCTCGGTCGCGGGCGTCGCGTCGTCGACCCCGGTCCAGCCGCCGGGATCGACCGCGATCAGCTCGGTGAGGTGGCGCAGCGCGATCGTCAGCTCGGGCTGCAGCGCGATGCGGCACTCGAGGACGCCGTCGAACGGGTTGGGTGTGCAGACCCGCTCGTCGAGGCCGGCCGGCGACGGCTCGGGCGGCGTCAGCGTGCCGCAGGTGTCGTGCAGGGCGGTGCCCTCGCGCCAGGTCGCGCGATCGCGACCGGCGCCGCGCTGGATCTCGCCGAGCGCGGCCTGGACCCAGCCGTCGAGGCCGAGCGACATGCTCGGGTCCGCGGTCGACCAGCCGAGCTCGGGCAGATCGCCGCCGAACACGTAGTGACGGCGTCGCGCGACGCGGCCGGTCTGGGCGCTGGTGCGGACGTCGTCGGCGAGCAGCATGTCGACGGCGTCGTTGGGCTCGCCGCTCCACGCTCGCGGCGGCCGGAACAGCCACAGGTTGCGGCCGTCGCGCGCGCCGACCACGAGCACCGACATGCTGGTGAGCGGCAGCTCGACCGCGTCGGCCTGGTCGCCACCGTCGGGCGGCTCGACGAGACGCCAGCCGCTGGGATCGGCCTCGAGGACCTGGACCCGGTTGCGCGGCGGGTTCTTGACGAACGTCCACGCGACGCCGTGGGCGCGCAGGCCGTCGTGGGTGAGCTCGACCTTCAGCTCGTCGGACAGCTGCACGCGCTCGGCGGCGAACACGCCGGCTTGCACGTGCGACACGTCGACGAAGCCGGCGCCGGGGCGCAGCCGCACGGTGACGTGACCCGCGACCAGCTCGCCGCGATCGAGGGCGGCGGCGCCCATCGGCTTGGCGACCAGCCGGACCCGGGTGCCGCGGTACGGACGGCGGGCGGGGCGCCGCAGCTCGCGCAGCGCGTCGCCCGGCAGCTCGATCGCGCAGGTCGCGACCGCGGTCGGTGCGTCCTTGCTGTCCGGTTCCCGGACCTCGAGCTGGACCTCGGGCCAGCCCCACGAGTAGCGGGCGCGGCACGCGCTGGCGCCGTCGAGCTCGACCCGCGCGAACCGCCAGCCGCCGCGATCCTTGCGACACCCGGCGCCGCTCGGCTCGGCGACGAAGCGATCGACCTCGGCCACCGCGATCGAGCGCACCGCGCGCCAGCGGTCGGCGAGCTGATCGTGGAAGCGGCGCGTGGTGTCGTCGAGTGGCTCGCCGAGCAGCGCGTCAGGCACCAGCTCGTCGCCGCGGCTCGCGACCGTGGTCGCGCGCGGGCACTGCAGCTTGTCGGCGTAGTCGATCGCGCGGCCGAGACCGGCGAACCCGGGCGTGACCTCGCCGTGCTCGTCGACCGGGCTCGGCCGCCGCAGCGCGAACACCGCGGCGCGCGCGACCACCGCGAGCCCGGCCAGCGCGATCACCGCGGCGGTGACGGCGGCGACCTTGCGGGTGCGGCGGAAGATCGGCTTGGCCCGCAGCTCGGCGTCGTGGCTGCGTGGATCGTCGGCGTCGCGGACCGGCGCGGCGATCTGATCGGCGGCGCCGCGGCCGATCAGCAAGACCCAGCCGCACAGCGCGAGCAAGAGCCAGAAGTCCGACGGGCTGTTGAGCCCGAGACCGGGCCAGCAGATGCCGGTCAGCGGCAGGACGCCGAGCGACGCCAGCGGCTGGTACACGCACAGCGCGCCGAGGACGGTCGCGACCAGCGCGCGGCTGCGCTGCGCGGGCGCGCCGTGGACGAAGCGCTCGCCCGCGACCAGCCACAGCCCGGCGCAGGTGGTGAGCAACAGCAGGGCGATCGCGATCAGGCCAAGCGCGCCGGTCTCGCGCAGGAACAGGACCGGCGCGTAGTCGCCCTCGATCGCCGAGCGCACGCCGGGATCGACCACCTGCGCGCCGAAGTAGCCCTGGCCCGACGCGATCGTGCCGGTGTCGATCGGCAGGATCGTCTCGCGCCACGCGGTGAGGCCCGACAAGAAGTCGCGCTCGTCGCGCAGGAGCGCGTAGCCGGGATCGACGACGATCGACAACCGCGACGCGTGGCGGCTGTCGGAGTCGGTGACGTAGTCGACCAGCGGCGCCTGCGCCGCCCACACCAGCACCAGCACCGCAGCGAGCGCGAGCCACGGCGCGATCGCCCACCGCCGCGCCGCCGGGTCGGGCTCGTGCTGCCAGCGATGCCACGCGACGACGATCAGCAGCGCGGCGAGCACCAGCGGCGCCCGCAGCGCACCCGCGGTCATCGCCGGCGCGAGATCGTCGCCGCCACCGACCAGCGTCCACGCGACGATCGCGATCGCGACCGCGCCGAGCACGACGGCGTGGCGTCGCACCAGCGGCGCGTGACGCAGCTCGAAGCTGCGCAGCCGACCGAGGCGGCGATCGTCGAAGCAGGCGTCGTGGCTCGCGAACACCAGCGCGATCGGCAGGCCAGGGCCGACCAGCGCCGCGGTGACCCCGGCGTCGTAGTAGAGCATCGCGACCGCGGCGACCAGCGCCGCGGCGACCGCGCCGATCTGCCACGCGCGAC
>JAYTAJ010001176.1:0-2549 GCA_043737575.1 Myxococcales bacterium
CCGACTGGCCCAAGACCCTCGACGCCCTCGAGGAGCGCCGCGCCGCGGCACGCGCGATCCTCGCCGGCAGCCCGACCGCCCCGACGGCAGCCCCGACCGCAGCCCCGGCCGTCCCCGCCGACCCCAAGGTCGCGTCAGGCTACGGTAAGAAACCCCGCCGCCGGTAGACCCACCCCGCGGTTCGCGCGTCTCACCGCCAACAACGCGCGCCGAGCGGAGCCGGATCGTCGGCGCTGCGGAACGGTGTGCATCGAGGATCCATGCGCAAGCTCCTGGCCACCATCCTGTTCGCCTCCGCCGTCGCCGCCTGCACTCCCCCTCCCAAAACCTCCACGTTCGTCAAGGTCGATCAAGTCTCGCTGGGCAAGGTCGTCGTCTACCGCAACGGCGTCGCTTTCTACGAGCGCCGCGCCCAGGTCACCGGCGGCAAGCTCACCATCAGCGTCCCCCGCGAGCGCGTCGACGACTTCCTGAAGTCGCTGACCGTGGTCGACGCCAAGACCGGCACGCCGCTGCCCGCGAGCTTCCCGCGCCAGCAGTCCGACAGCGGGCCGTTCATCGAGATGACCCTCGACATCCCGACCGCCAAGGGCCCCGGCGAGACCGCCGACGTGGTCCTCACCTACGTCACCGAGGCCCCGGTCTGGAAGCCGAGCTATCGCATCGCCATCTCCGACACCGGCAAGGTGATGCTCGAGGGCTGGGCGATCGTCGACAACACCTCGGGCGAGGACTGGAAGGACGTGATGGTCGGCGTCGGCTCCAGCTCGGCCCTGTCGTTCCGCTACGACCTGTGGAGCGTCCGCACCGTCGAGCGCGAGACCCTGCAGGTCAACGAGCAGTTCGCGGTGGCGCCGCCGACCGCGATCTCGCCCTACGGCGGCACCAGTCAGACCCCGGACCTCAACATGGTGGCCGAGCTCGGCGACGAGGAGATCCGCCGGCCGGCCGGTCACCCCGAGAACATCGACGAGCAGCTCGACAAGCGCGTCGCCGAGGTCCGCGAGGTCGAGAGCGACGACGACGAGCGCTACTACGGTGGCGGCGACATGTCGGCCGACAGCGACGGCGGCGGCGGCGGCGGTCGCGCCCGTCCGGAGCCGCGCGCCGTCCCGAGCCGCGACGTTCGCAGCGCCGCCAGCCCGGTCAAGCCCAAGGACCCGGCCAGGGCCAAGCGCGTCGCCAAGCTCGAGCAAGAGAAGTCGCGGCTCGAGTACCAGAAGGCCCGGGTGTCCGAGGGCGACCGCAAGGTCATGTCGCTCGCGCCGCTCCTGATCAAGAACCGCAACAACCTCATCATCGAAGGCTTCGCCGAGCCCACCGAGCCCGGCAGCGAGCAGCGTTCGCTCGATCGCGCCAACATCGTCAAGATGCAGCTCATCGACGCTGGCGTGCCGCCCGCGCAGATCCGCGTCGTCAACCGCGGCATGGTCCCGGGCCAGCGCGCCGGCGTCCGCATGATCACCGAGGCGCCGTCGGCCGAGACCACGAACGCCGACGGCTCGCGCAAGCCGGCCGAGGCCGCCGACTCGCCGGTCGGTGAGAGCCACTTCCAGTCCGAGATCCCGATGACCGTCGCCAAGGGCACCAGCGTGATGGTGTCGATGGTGCGGGCCCAGACCGACGGCGAGCAGGTCTACCTCTACGACGCCGAGAGCGAGCGCGGCAACGATCGGTTCGCGTTCAAGGCGGTGCGCCTGCGCAACCCGACCAAGTCGACGCTCGAGACCGGCCCGGTCACGGTCTACGGCGACGATCGCTACATCGGCGAGGGCCTCACCGAGCCGATCCCGCCCGAGGCCAACGTCGTGGTGCCGTTCGCGCTCGACCGCCAGATCGTCGTCGACCGCGACGACTCGACCGAGAACCAGGTCGCGCGCCTGGTGACCCTGCAGCGCGGCATCCTCACCGCCGAGGTCCAGCACATCAAGAAGACCAAGCTGACGGTGACCAGCCGGCTGCACACCGCGACCAAGGTCTACATCCGCCACACCACCGAGAAGGGCTGGCTGCTGCTCGACGCGCCCGACACCTACGAGCGGCTCGGCGACGCCCACCTGTTCGAGATCGCGATCGGCCCCAACGAGACCAAGATCGTCGAGATCGCCGAGGCGACGCCGCTGACCCGCACCCTCGACCTGTCGTCGCCGACGACGCTCGACATGATGAAGGTGTTCGTCGACAGCCCGCACCCGAGCGCCGAGCTGAAGAAGCAGCTCGCCGATCTGCTCGGCATCCACCGCGAGGTCATCGACACCGGCGAGAAGATCGTCAGTCTGCGCGAGCGCATGGTCGAGTACCGCATCCGCATGGACGAGCTGAACGATCAGATCATCTCGCTGCGCAAGGTCAAGACCGCGACCAGCCTGCTCCGCAACCTGCAGGACAAGATGAAGGACATCTCCGAGCGGGTGCAGAAGACCACGATCGGGATCGTCGACGAGCAGGAGAAGCTGATGCTGGCGCGGGTCCGGTTCCAGGACACCCTGGCCGAGCTGAGCCTGCCCGACGCCGCGGCCAAGCTGGTGGTGAAGCCGTAGCCGGTCACA
>JAYTAJ010001177.1:0-2548 GCA_043737575.1 Myxococcales bacterium
GGCGGCGAGCGCGAGGTTGTCGTGGTCGAGGGTGAGCGGGCTGCGGGTGTCGGCGTAGCGCGCGAACGAGACCAGGCCGATCAGATCGTCGGGGCGGCCGCGCAGGCCCTTGCCGCCGCGCACGAACTGCTCGAACACGCGCTTGCCCGCGTCGAGCCGGGTCAGGTCGACGCCGTCCGTCGACAGATCGAGCGCCAGCATCGAGCTCGACGTGTCGACCACCATCGCGATCGCGATGCCGTCGCGGCGGATGCGGCTGTCCTCGAGGCCGGCGCGCGGCCCGGCCAGCGCCACCGCCAGCGCCGCGACGTCGGGAAAGCGATCGGCTGGCGCGGCGGCCATCGCACGACGCGCGAGGCGCGTGAGCCACGCCGGGACCGCACGCGCTGGCATCGCCGGGCCCGCCGCGATCGCGGCGCGCCGCTCGGCCACGGTGGTGCCGCCGAACGGCGGTCGGCCGTGCAACGTCTCGTCGAGCGCGACCCCGAGCGCGAACTGATCCGCCGCCGCGCCGCCCAGCGCGCCGTCGAGCTGCTCGGGTGCCATGTACGCGGGCGTCCCCGCGCCGCGCAGCGTGGTGGTGTCGACGATCGCGCTGCCGCCCGGCCCCGCCGCGCCCGCGGCGATGCCGAGATCGGCGACCCGCGCCCGGCCATCGTCGCCGATGAGCACGTTGCCCGGCTTGACGTCGCGATGCACCAGCCCCGCGGCGTGGATCGCGGCGAGCCCGCGCGCCGCGTCGAGGAACACCCGCTGCACCTCGCGCCACGGCCGCGGCTCGCGCGCCCAGGCGCGCACCGACTGCCCGCGCACCCGCTCCATCGTGTAGTAGGTGCGGCCGCCGTGCTCGCCGACGTCGTAGACCGGCACCACGTTCGGATGCGTCACCCGCGCCAGCGCTCGCGCCTCGCGCCGCAGCCGCTCCTGCCCGGTCTGCGCCAGGTGATCGTCGTGCAGCACCTTCAGCGCGACCTCGCGATCGAGCTCCGGATCGAACGCCGCGAACACCGCGCCCATGCCGCCCTCGCCTAGCCGCTCGCGCACCTGGTAGCGCGCCCAGATCGCGCCGACCGTCGGTCCCGCCACCGCCGCCACCTGGGCGGGGGCGGTCGCCGCGTCCCCGGGATCGTCCATCACCACCGCGGGATCATCGCACGGCTCAGCGCGCGGCTTCGACCCGGAGCCGCAGCCGGGTCGCGAGGTCGGTCAGCTCCACGGCGGGGCGGCGGTGCTGGCGATGGATCTCGGCGGCGCGGCGATCGACCGCGGCGCGCAGGGCCGGGGCCGCCGCCTCGAACAGCTGGCCCGGCAGATCGATCTCGCGCGCGTTGGCCTGGATGTCGGCGACGCTCCACTCGGGATGGGCCTGGCGCAGCGCCGCGATCTGGGCCCGGCCGGCCCGGGTCGCCTCGGCGGCGGCGGTCCCGGTCGCGGCCTCCCCGCGCATGACCTGGGCGACGCCGTGGAGGAACCCGCGGGCGTTGCGGGTGATGCCCGAGCCGACCCGATGGTCGACGTAGGCCGGGAACTCGTACCGATCGTAGGTGTGCTCGATGGTCCACTCGAGCGAGCGGAACAGCACCTCGGACAGGACCACCTCGGTGAGGACCGCGACCACACCCCTGCACAGCGCGATCGGCACGCCCAGCACCCGCGACCAGCTGCCCACTGAGCGCGCGGCCTGGGCGACGTGCGCGCCGTGCTCGACGGTGCTGACGCCCGCGGACAGATGCGACAGGTGGCCCACCTGGGCCACCTCCTCGGACAGCTCGTGGCGATCGCGCGCGATCGCGGCGCCGACGCCGCGGGTGTCGGTGGCGCCGATCGGCGCGGCCTGCTCGCCCGGATCGAACGACGCGGGGCCAGCGCTCGCCGACGGACCGGGTGCGGTCGACGGTCTCAGCTCGCGCGCCAGCTCGACGCTGCGCCGCTCCACCGCGCCGATCACCGCGTGCAGGTGGCTGCGCAGCATCGGGAACGAGCCCTGGACCTCGGCGACGACGACGGCCTCGAGGTCGCCGTGGACCTGCGCGCTCAGGCGGTGGTAGAGTTCGCGCAGGGCGGGCAGGTTGTTCATCGATCGGATCAAGCCCTCGGCGGTGGCCTGGTTCGCGGCGTAGCGCGCGCGCACCGCTGGATCGACGACCCGCGCCAGCGCGGCGCCGCCGCCGATCACCGTGGCCGGCCGACCCGCGACCATCGCGTCAGCGGCGCGGTCGGCATCGTGCTCGCAGGCGTCGCCAGGCGCGGTGACCTCGAGCTTGGGCTGGGTCGACGCGGCGCCGCCGCGCTGCTGCACGGTGTGAGCGACCTCGTGGGCGAGCAGCCACGCGCCGTCGCGCGTCGACGGCTCGTACTGACCCGCGCCCATGAACACGTCCTGCCCGGTCGCGAAGGCGCGGGCGCCGAGCGCGGCCGCCGCCGCCGCCGCGGCGCCGTCGGTGTGGACCCGGACGCCGCCGAGATCGGCGCCGAGCGACTGCTCGAAGGTGCCGCGCAGCTCGGGCGGCAGCGCGTCGCCGCCGCGGCCCGCGGCCCGCTCGACCTC